>JBAWWQ010000203.1:0-3210 GCA_037146655.1 Chlamydiota bacterium
AATAAAGAAGACAAGGTTCCATAAACAATACCAATTGTCATCACAAGAGATAATCCAAATAGGGAGCTTCCTCCAAAAGAAACAAGGGCTAGTAAAACAAGGACTGTAGTTCCAGATGTCATTAAGGTTCTTGAAAGTGTTACATTTAAAGCATGATTCATCACGTCTTTAAAGTGCGTTTTTCTGAGCAGCTTAAGATCTTCTCGAATTCGATCAAAAATGATAATCGTATCATTTAATGAATAACCAATAATTGCCATTAAAGCAGCAATAGTATTGAGTTCGATTTGAACAGGAACACCAAATGCATGCAAGATGCATATTGTTCCTAAAGTCAGTATCACATCATGTAAAAGTCCAAGTGTAGCTGCTATTGCATACTTAAATTCAAAACGAAGAGTGATGTAAAAAAGAATGCATAATAAAGCTAGAGCAAGACCATAGAGCGCATTATTGCGCATGCTATCTGAAAATTGCCCACTAATATTTGTCCAGGCTTGATCAAGATGGCTTGCGGAAGATATTGTTGGAGTTAAATCGGCTTTATTTAGAGCGTCCATGACCCATACAATTCTTGGATTGTTTTCATAGGCATAACCCACTTCTTTAGTTGTTTCTAAAGGAAGATTGTGAAAAGGTTTTCCAGCCTGTTCTAAAGATTTACTTAGGAAAATACGTAAATGATTAGCAGGGCTAAGCTCTCTTACTTGGAATTCTTGAGAAGAAAGTCCTTGAGCAGAAAGTGCATTTTCTACTAGGTAGCGGTAATTAGTGTCTTTTGTTGGATTTAGTTCAACAGATAGAGAGAATCCTCCTGTAAAATCTAATCCAAAAATAGAGTGTTTTGTAACAACGCCACTTAATCCACCTGTTAAAATAAGAGCTAATGAAACAATCATTCCTAACTTACCAAATTTTAAAAATTTGAAGTTTGTAGTTGGAATCCATGAAGCCATTGTCAAAGATTTATGCTGAGGGTTTTTGACCCAACCAGCAAAGAAATAACGTGTCATAAATAAAGCTGTAAACATTGAAGAGACAATACCAATAATGATTGTGATGGCAAAGCCTTTAATCGGACCTGCATCAAAATGTAAAAGGATTAAGGCCGCAATCACTGTAGTCATATTAGAATCTAAAATTGCTGAAAAAGCTCTTTTATAACCTGCATGCACAGCTGATGCTAGACGTCCTGTAGCTTTTAACTCTTCTTTAATGCGCTCAAAGACAAGAACGTTGGCGTCTACAGCCATTCCCATTGTTAAAATAACTCCAGCGATACCAGCTAGTGTCATGGTCGCTTGAATGTTTTGGAAAATCGCCCACATAATGAATAAGTTAAATAGTAAAGCGACAGATGCAACCACTCCGGCAAATCGGTAACATCCAATAATCGCAGACACCACAAGGATTAAAGCTAATAAAGTAGCGAAAATACCTTGCGTCCTTTCATGGGTACCAAGTTCTGGACTGACGTTTTGTTCTGATAGAATCACAGGAGAAAATGTTAAAGAACCAGCTTTAAGATCGGCTTCTAATTTGTTCACTTCTCTTTGAGTAAAACTTCCTGTAATCATAGCACTATCTTTAAGAGGTGAATCTAGTGTAGGAGCACTGATTACACTTCCGTTAAGAATAACTGCCATTCTCCAGCCCCTTCCTTTTGAAACAGCTTCAGCAGGAGTACCAGCTATTTTTTCTTTAGAAAAGGTGGATGTCCAAGCAAATAAATCTGCTCGAGGGTTTGTTTTTTGACCATCTCTTGCAAGATAAGAAGGTTTGACTTCAAAAGCTAAAAAGTTCCCTTTTGTAGGGTCATAGGAAGAGTGAACGTTCATTAAATTAGAACCTTCAAGAGCGTAATGATTAAACACAATTAACAAAGGATGTGATTGGTTAAACCATTCTGTGAAGTTGCTTCCTCGTAAAAGTGTAATTTTGGAATAAGAATCGTCAAAACTACTAGATACACCTTCATCATCGGATAAAGGAAATCTTAAACCATAATCATAAAGTGTTTTTGCTGCGTCACTACGAGGTTGGACTTGTTCAGGATTTAAAGATTCTCCATATAGATGTTTCCATGCAATACGGTTAATACTGTCTAAGTCTTTTTTGTTTGTTACAACAGCTTCATTCCAAACATCTTGTAAAAATCTATTAACAACTTGAGCAAGATCTTGGTTGTTGGGGCTAAATGTTTCATTAACAATATGAAAATACATAGAAGAGGCTTTAACAAGCTCAGCGGCGGAAAGCCCTTGAGCGCCTGGGAAATCCAAAATAATATTAGAGCCGTGCTGGCGAATACTAACTTCAGATACACCCATTTTATTAACGCGATTATAGAGTTCGTTCACGCCTTGTGTGATGTCTTCAGTGTTAGTTACCTTACGATGATTTTGATCTCTTAGTTCAATTTGAACAGTCTTTCCTCCTGAAAGGTCTAATCCCCAGTGGATAACTTTTCTTTCGTCTCCACGGAAATATTTTTTAAAGCTCAGTGCAAAGTTGCTTAAAAGAGGATTAGAAACCGGCTTAGGCACATCGTACTTGGCTTGTAAATTAGGATTTACTTGAGCAGCTTGATAATCGTCTCTCCATTTAAGTAGATCTTCATGGATACTATTTTCGATTTGATTAAGAGCGTAAATACGCTGTTTAGTATTGCTAAATTCTAAAGTGGCATATTTTCTTGTTCCAAAAATTTTAAAGTTCTCTCTAAAAGCGCTAATTAGAGTGTTATATAGGTCTTCAGATTCGAAAATAAAATCTTTAGAAAAAGAGGGGCTTAATGGATAGGTGGCTCCTGAGTATCCATAGTAACCTTTAGCTTTTAAGAGCTTTTGCAGCTCATGAAAATCATCAATGAATATTTGATTTTGAGGAGAATTTGGATTACCTTCCATTTTCTTGAAAATCTGGTCTATCCCTTTTGCAATCGCATAGATAGAATTAGCTTTTAGGCCCTGAGGGATTACGCCATCTTTTGTAGAAGGTGCATATACAACGAGACCGAGTTTCTTTTCCTGTGCTGGTAGACGCTGATAAGTAGCATAGTCCCAGATAGGAAAATTATCTTGTTGCAAGTCAGGATGCTTTGGATGCCAATGCTGTTTTAGAAATTGATAGAGCGTTGATGCTTCTTTTGAAGCAATTGCACTTAGGTCAAAACTTAAGAAGCTTTGACTATCAGCAGTAGAGCTTAGG
>JBAWWQ010000204.1:0-3145 GCA_037146655.1 Chlamydiota bacterium
ACCGGTAATTCCTAATTGTACAAAGGTCCAAGTAATCCCTTGAATGATTGCATCTCTAACATAAGGTGTGTCTTCAGCAATATCAACTCCCTTTGGAGGATACAAAATTTCATCGTTTCCTTTTTTTTGCTTGTGATGCAACTCATACAAAAGTTCTAAGCTTTTGTAATAGTACCCTAAAACCCCACCGATTTGATCATAAAATTCTTCTACAGCAATCAAATCTTTTAATAGATCTATAAGACAAGTAATGTAAGTACCTTTTTCATCTTTAGGAAAATGCAAAATATGATCCGCTTGATCAATAACAATTACAACTTTCAAAAAATATCGCTCTATATCCGATAAAAAAACTTGCAGTCCTAAAAGATCAGATCTCCTATTAAAAAAATCCTGCAACTTAGGTAAGCTATCTAAAAAATCATTCTTTGCTTGTATAGAAGTTAACTGCTGCAACTGTTTCCAAACAGGAAAAAGCTCATCCATCTTGATAGAGAGCTGTTTAACTAAATCGTTTTCTTGTGATTTTATAAAGGTAGATTCAACCATAACTACAAACGCATTCCCATCCTACTAAAACAGCCTAACTTGCCATGTGCCTACTCTAAAAGGCAAGAAAATCTCATTTTTTTATAAAAAACTCCATAAATCTCCGTTTTTTTTTGACTATTAATTCCTTAGCGAGATACAAAACTGTCTCACGAGGGAAATAGGACACATCCTCTCCTCACAAAGACTCATATGCAGAGCTCTGCACCCCAGAGAATTCTGCTTCTTTTTAAAAATTATAAGCTGGGGTAATGTTTACAAATGCGATTTGCCCGTAAAGTTAAAAGCTAAGCGGTTTTCTCGTCGAAATACTTAGTAAGGAGTTAAAAAATGGCTAAAAAAAGTGCTTCTAGTTCCAAATTCATGCAACCAATGACTGTTAGTCCGGAATTAGCAGCCGTTGTTGGAAACGGGCCTATGCCCCGCACTGAAGTAACAAAGAAAATTTGGGTTTACATCAAAAAAAATAAAAATCAAGACCCAACTAATCTAAGAAATATTATTCCAGATGAAAACCTAGCAAAAGTTTTCGGAACTAAAAAACCTGTCAATATGTTCCAGATGACAAAACTCATCAATAATCATCTATCTTAAATGATTTAGGGAGCCCTACCTTAAGTAGAGCTCCCCAACGCTTCTCTATCTTTTTTCTCCTTTTTCTGCTATCCTCTTTAAGAAAAATCCTTTTTCTTATGTGTGCGATGTCAAAAAAAAACTTATCTATTATTTTACTAGCTGGTGGCCTAGGCACTCGTATGGGAAACTCCACTCCTAAACAGTTCCTTCCTTTAAGCGGTAAACCTTTGGCCTTATACAGCTTTGATTTTTTTACCCATATAGATCTACCGATTCAAGAAATAGTTGTAGTGTGCGAACCTAAATACCAACCTCTTTTTACTCATCCACTTTATAAAATTTTATTTGCAGATCCTGGAACAACACGTCAATGTTCTGTTATGCACGGATTTGAAGCTCTGTCTCAAAATACAGACTTTATCATGATCCATGACAGCGCCAGACCATTTCTTCAAGAGCAGGATGTTAAAAATCTTTTTGAAGAAACCCTTGAAATAGGGGCCGCAACTTTAGCCTATCCAATTTCTACAACAATCAAACAAACAAATACTGAAAATATTGTCACCTGCACACTTGATAGAAACTTTTTGTGGGAGATCCAAACCCCTCAATGTTTAAAAAGTTCCCTCTTAAAATCAGGATTTAAAAAAATATTAGAAGAAAATCTACTTGTTACAGACGATGTGTCGCTTGCTGAACTTCAAAATCATCCTGTAAAAATCCTTAAAAGCAGCCCTCAAAATTTCAAAATTACAACACCTCTTGATTTGAAGCTTGCTGAGGTCATTATCAATGGATGAACCGACTCGTTATAAAATGATCATCGCTTATGATGGATCTAACTATTGTGGCTGGCAAATACAACCTAACGCTCTAGCCATTCAAGCTGTTATTGAAGCCGCTTTTGAAAAACTTTTTCATAAACCCATTGCTGTCTTTGGTTCAAGCAGAACAGATGCTGGGGTCCATGCACTAGCTCAAACAGCTCATTTCACCCTAGAAACCCCCATTGAGATCAAAAAACTTCTCTATAGCCTAAACGGTATTCTACCTCATGATATTCGGATTAAAGACATCCTACCCATGCCAATTAACTTCCATGCTAGGTTTCATTCTAAACGCAAAACATATCATTACCATCTACACTGTCACCTTTTTCATGAGCCCTGGAAAAGACTCTATAGCTACCATGTGAGACACCGATTTGATGTCACTAAAATTAAAGAAGCCATTCCTCATTTTATTGGAACACATAATTTTAAAGCTTTTGCTAATGAAAACGAAAAGGGTGCTGCTAAAAATAAGCCTGTAAAAACAATTTATGATATACGTCTTATCGAAGAACCAGGTGGGTATCGCTTAGAGTTTGAAGGGAATGGATTTCTCTATAAAATGATCCGCAATATTGTAGGGGCACTTCTTGAATGTGCTAAAGGCAAACTCTCGCCAGATGCCATCCCCGCATTAATCGCTTCTCAAGATAGAAAAATCGCACCAAGAGCCGCTCCTGCACATGGATTATTTCTTGTAAAAGTTGATTATGAGCTTTCTTAAAAATCTCCTTCTACACTATAATTGCCACTTCTTAACATGCCGATGTGACGGAATGGTAGACGTGGTAGACTCAAAATCTACTCTTAGCAATAGGGTGCTGGTTCGAGTCCAGTCATCGGTATAATCTCAAGAGGTAGTGTTTACCTCTTCTTTTTTTCTTAATTACTTTTACCCGTCAGCGCATATTTTACCCCAAGACCTCCGTAAAGCCCCTTATAACCGGCATCATGAAAGATCCCAAACATTTTATCCTGCACACCAGCTTCCCTAGCAGCTCCGGACAAGGCTTTAAATTCTATGGATACTTGTTTCCTTATTTCAATCCTTTCAAGATCGGCAGCCATTTAATCTGAAATCTCCTGACGACGCGTCTGGATCGCAAAATACTTTTGTGCCTGAGCAATTTCGGGTTTTCTTGAATCGCCGTTTTGGGCGATAAGATAACAAGCAAAGCGTGAAAGGTGAT
>JBAWWQ010000205.1:0-3111 GCA_037146655.1 Chlamydiota bacterium
AGTCTATACTGTTAATTTTTACTTTTACCTTGAGGCTTCAATGACAAAAATTGTCATTACAGAAAAATTGAAAAACGATCTAGATCATTTTCTTCAACAGAACCGTAAAGCAGATCTTGTTACAACTTATCTGTTTTTCCTTGAAAAAAGATTTCAGCTAAAGCCTGTTCTTTTTATAAAAGAAAAAATGATTTATCAAAGCTTAGATGAACTAGTAGACAAGCTAGAAAAAGAAGGAAAGCTTTGGAGAGAGACTGAAATTAAAATCCAGGTAGGTCAACCAAGCGTTAACGAACTTACTTCGAAAATTTACATTTGCCCTTATACAGGCAAAGTCTTTGGAGATAATACTCATCCAAATCCTCAAGATGCAATTTATGATTGGGTATCTAAATGCCCAGAAAATACAGATAGAGTCCACGGCCTAAAAGCGAAAAGGTTTTTTGTTTCAGAAGATCCAGACGTCATTAAAAACTACATTACCAAACGTAAAGAGCCTATTTCTAAAATCGTCTATTCTTCTGCGATCACTGGTAAACTTTTTAATAGCAAAAACGCTGTTATCGACGATTTTAAAAAGAACCATTTAAAAATTTTATCATTGATTGATATTCCTAATCAAAATCGATTCAACTTAGAAGACCATCTTTTGAATTTTATCCAAGAACATATGGATGAAACCAAGATTTCTGCTTTTGTTGAAGCGATGAGTAAAGAAGACCTCTTTGCCGATTATATCAGTCAGTGGCTAGAAGCTTAAAAGGCTTCTCATGCTAGGTGTGACTTGTCAAGAATTCCTCTCTTCCTCTACAGAGGAGACTCAAGCCTTTGGAAGTCACCTTGCATCGCAACTTACACAAGGCGATATCTTGTGCCTACAGGGCGATTTAGGCGCTGGCAAAACAACTCTCTGTAAAAGTTTAATTTCCTCTCTAACAGGTCTCCCGAAAGAATCTATCCAAAGCCCGACCTTTACCTATTTGCAGGTTTATGAAACACCTTTTTTCTCTATCTGTCATTTTGATCTCTATCGATTAAATTCAAGTGAAGACTTTATCAACCTGGGTTTCTTAGATTATTTTGACAAATCTTATCTATGCTTGATTGAATGGCCCTGCAAAATTGTGGATCTTATCCCAAAAAATGCACTCCAGCTGACACTCTCTCATATTACACAAACTCAAAGAAAACTCTGCCTTGGCAGATGGGGAGATGCACCATGCTTTTAAAATTTACAAATGCGTTTTTCATAACTGCAGCACTTGCTACAGATAGTTTCCCAACTATCTTAAACACGCATGGGCACCCTCTAGAAGAAATCGCCTTTCTTGGTAGATCTAATGTAGGCAAATCCTCCCTGATTAATCATCTATTGCAAAAACCTAAACTGGCTAAGGTTTCAGCAACACCTGGAAAAACTCAAACTTTGAATTTTTTTAATGTAGATAACCAAATATGCTTGGTCGATCTTCCTGGTTATGGTTTTGCTAAAGTCCCCATGGCTCTTAAAAAAGAATGGGCCATTTCTCTTGACACCTATCTAAAAACAAGAGCCTCTTTAAAACTCTTTATCCTTCTATTAGACTATAGAAGAACCCCTTCTCAAGAAGATATCGACTGTTTATTATGGGCCAATTTTTATAAAAAACCCCTTATCATTGTATTCACAAAATCTGATAAACTAAGAGCTAAAGAAAGAAAACCTCAAAAAGAAAAACTGCTTAATATTCTCTACACAGCTGTTGGCAGAACCGACTTAACAACCCTTTCCTATTCAACAAAAAATCTCCATATGAGACAAGTACTTATCAATACAATCAACACAGTCCTTAACCTTAATACGACAGAGAAAACCATCTTATGAACCGAGACACCTTTATTTGCCTTGATTGTGAAGCAACAGGCTTGGATATTGAATCCGATGCTATTATTGAACTTGCTGCTGTAAAATTTACTCTTGATCAAAACCTTGATAGTTTTGAAAGTTTAATCGATCCATGCAAAGTCATCCCCGAAGAAAGCATTAAAATTCACCACATCACAAATGACATGGTAGTAGGTAAACCTAAAATAAAAGAGGTCTTACCTGGGTTTTTAAAATTTATTGATGGTCATATCATTGTAGGCCACGGTATTAAATTTGATATCGACATGTTAAATAAAGCTGCCAAAATTCATCAAATCCCGTGCCACATAGAAAAGCAACAATCCATTGACACTTTAAGACTTGCTAGGCTTTATGGACAAACACCTGTTAATTCTTTAGAAATTTTAAGACAACACTTTAACATTGTGAGTGATGGTGCACATAGGGCCATGAATGATGTAATCGTGAACATTGAAGTTTTTAAGTATTTATCAAAACAATTCAAAACAACAGCGCAACTTCTTACACGCCTACAAAAACCAATAGCCATGAAAACAATGCCTTTAGGTAAACATCGAGGTAAAGTCTTTGCTGACATTCCAACAGATTACCTTAACTGGGCTATTCATCAAAATTTTGATCAAGATCTGATTTTTTCCATAAGAAGTGAACTCAACAAAAGGAAAAAAAATCCAGCTTTTTTTCAAGCTTCTAACCCCTTTTCCTCCTTATAGGATCACTGCTACTCAACCTGAAGCATGCTGATCTTTAAAGACTTCTATACTCCAAGGCTTTAATCATAATTTTTTTAAACCACCTCGTTTAATAAAATATTTTTTATTCCGCGATAAGTGGCTTAATTCGGGAGATATCGCGAGATATGAGCTATATTCTGCGATATCTATGTTTTTTGTGAACTTATCGCAGGATATAAGCTATATTCTGCGATATCTACGTTTTTTGTAGACTTATCGCGAAATATAAGGAAAACCCTATGCCATCAGACGATTCTACTCAAGAATTCACTCAAAAAGCCATTGGCCGAGAAAAAGAATTAGAAATTCTTGAAACTTTATTTAAGTCTACAGAAGCTCAATTTCTTGCTATATACGGCAGAAGACGCGTTGGTAAAACCTACTTGATAAGCAATTTTTTTAAAGACAAGGGGATCTATTTTGAACTAACAGGATTGACATCCTCCTCTCCCTAAAGGAAGAGGATTCCTACGGCATTCAGTTAAACGC
>JBAWWQ010000206.1:0-3068 GCA_037146655.1 Chlamydiota bacterium
TAAGTTCTATAGCATTTTGTGCATTACCAGCCAGATCGCTTATCCAAAGGCAGGGATAGTAGTTGCCGTTATGGTAATCTGCACCCGCAATATAAAGGGTATTTAAATAGGTGGTAACAGCGATTGCGTACCCATTTGGAGGATTAGATCCATCTGGGTTTTTAAGGTCTATGGAATTTTTTGCATTACCAGCAAGGTCACTTATCCAAAGGCAGGGGTGGTAGCTGCCATTATGATAATCAATACCTGACATATAAATGGTATTTGATAAGGTTGTGATGCTGTAGGATAGTCCGTTTTGATTGTTGGATCCATTTATGTTTTTAAGGTTCATAGCATTTTGCATGTTACCTGCGAGATTCCCTATCCAAAGACTAGAGGAGCCTGGGGAAGGAATATTATAACCACCTACGATATAAAGGTTGTTAAAAACAGATATAACGGACTCAGCTATTCCATCAGAATTGGTGCCGACTGGATTTTTAAGTTTTATAGCGGGAGCTACATTACCTGCAACATCTGTGAGCCATAAAGCTGCATCAGAGCTATCTACGCCTACGATATAGCCATATTCAGAGGTGGAGCCGAAGGTTTGAAGTGTAAGAGCTATGAGGATGGTGAAGTATAGAAGGATGTTCATAGATACCTGTTTGGGTGGGTTTTTAAAATAGATTGAAGAATAGATGAAACAGAGCGTTTGGTCAATTAATTTTTATATGAAGGCTGTATTTTTTATGTAGAAAAAATCTAGGTTGCATGTGATCAGAAGACTGGTATAATCATCTTCAAAATAGGAAGGTTTTAGATGGGGATGTATACAGAAGAGAGTCTGCAGCTTTTAAGACAAAGGATCGATTTACCTCAGGTGTTGGGGGTTCATTTGGATTTAAAAAAAACAGGAGCTTCTTATAAGGCCCTATGTCCTTTTCATGATGAAAAAACACCTTCTTTTCTTGTAAATAAAGGAGATACTCATTACCACTGCTTTGGTTGCGGAGCTCATGGAGATGCCATCACATTTTTGATGAGTTATCTTAAAATGAGTTTTGTCGAAGCTGTTGAATCTTTAGCAGAAAAATTTCAAGTTTCTTTAGATCGCCTTGAAGAAAATCCAAAGGAAAAAAAAGGGCCGAATAAAGCACATCTTAAAGAAGCACTTAATCAAGCAAAACGGCTTTATCATTTTTATTTACTACATACTCAAGAGGGACATGAAGCTTTAGAGTATTTGTATCAAAGAGGTCTTGATTTAAATTTTGTCCAATTTTTTGAAATAGGTTTTGCCCCTAAAAATTCAGGGTTACTACAAGCTGCGTTGCATGCTCTACATTTTAATGATACAACACTTGAAGAAGTGGGACTTTTATCTTCTGGGCAGAAAGGGATGAGACGTGAATTTTTTGTTAATAGAATTATTTTTCCTATAAAAGATGGATTTGGCCATGTAGTGGGATTTTCTGCTAGAAAAATCAAAGAAGAAACTTTCGGTCCTAAGTACCTCAATACTCCAGAAACCTATCTTTTTAAAAAATCTCAAATTCTTTATGGATTAAGTGAGTGTAGAAGGCGTATTGCAAAAGAGCGTAAGGCAATCATTGTAGAAGGGCAAATTGACACCCTTAGACTTATCCAAGAAGGGTTTGATTTAACAGTTGCTGGGCAAGGGACTGCTTTTACAGCAGAACATACACAAGAGCTTATCAAGCTTGGTGTGCAAGAGGTTTATATTGCTTTTGATGGGGATGAAGCAGGAAGGCAGGGGGCTATTAAAGTTGGGGATTTATTTCAGAAAGAAGGGGTTGCTGTTAGGGTCGTACGATTACCACAAGGGGGTGATCCAGATAGTTTGTTAAGAGAAAAAGGGCCAGCAGCATTCACGAGATTATTAGAAACTGCCAGCGGATATTTAGAGTTTTTAGTAGAAGAGTTTTCTAAAACTCTTCCAATATCGAGCCCATCTGGTAAACATCAACTTGTTCAAGCAGTTACTAAAAGAATCCATGATTGGAATCATCCTTTACTTGTTCACGAGTCTTTAAAAAAACTAGCTCAACTTCTTTCTATTCCCGAAGATTTATTGCGGGAAGAAAAATATGCTCAAGATCATTTTTTTATTAAAAAAAGTGGATCGATATCAAGAGAAGAAGTGGATCCTAATAGGGTGTTAGAAGCAGACCTTTTAAGGTGGCTTCTTTTGTTTGGTAATAAAGAAAAGGTAGCAGAGATAGCGTTACTTAATCTCAAACCAGAGGATCTGCGTGTTCCTATTTGCCAAAGGCTTTATCAAATTTATTTAGAGCAGTACATGGCAAAACAACCTTGCGATTTACTTTCTTTGGGAGGGCAGTTAGAAAGCGTTGAAGGACAGTTTTTTCTTTCTGAAATTCTACAAAAAAGAATTAATGGGGATAAAGCTAAAGAAGGGTGCATTCATACCATTAAAAAGATTTTAGAAAGAAATTGGCTCCACGAAAGAGAAACAGTGAAAATGCAACTTCAAAATGGGCAGTGCTCGGAAGAGGAAGCTTCTACTTTAGCTAAAAAATTTACTGAGCTTACAAAACAGGCACCTGTTGTACAGGTGCCTTAAATAAGTTTTAAATTGTATGTTCTTGTATTTTAGACAAGTCTGCTAAAGGATCAAAAAGAGCAAACACTTCTTTTAAAAGGATTAACCTATTGCTTCTTGTAGGGAGATCTTCGCAAAGAATTTTTACCTCATCAAAAAGGCGAGCTAATGGCTCTTGGAAAGAAGCTAGTAGCTCAATACTATGCGGATAGTCTTTCTGATCAAAAGTATGTAACAGCTGCTTTTTTGTCGCAGTAAAATGAGAATATAGCATTTTTTCTGCAGGTTCACTCAAAAGCTCTTCTTTAAATGCATAAGAGATTTTTTCTTTAAGTTGACCTTTAGCTCGTTTATACACTTCATAAAGCTTGTTGAAAGCAGGTGTTTTTCTAAAAGCAGCTAACGCTTGCAGCCTTAGATAATGATCATAGGGGTTGAGTTGAGCTGGTTGAGAAGAAGCTTCAATTTCATCATTTTTAAAACCTATCTCTTCAAAGAG
>JBAWWQ010000207.1:0-3051 GCA_037146655.1 Chlamydiota bacterium
AACAAGTTTTTATATTAAATAAATAACAATTATTTTATTTGTAATTAAAACTATTTGAATATTTGATTATTTAATAAAAAAAGATTAAAATATAACAAAAAAGGAGGACGCTATGTCTACAATACCTAACTTTCCAAATATCCAAAGGAACCCATTTAACTTTTCAAATATCCATAGGGACCCATTTAACTTTCCAAATATCCAAAGGGACTTAATAAATCCTTCAAGAGACGGCACAAGACGTAGAGGTATGATTTGTGCTTTAGCCACAATCGGTAAAATCCTAGCCGCCGGATGTTTTATCGCAAGCTCAGTTATAACTCTAGCGTCTGCTATCTCTATTTTTGCACATCCTATTTTAGGTTCTATAGGCCTTGCTATAGGAACTCTTGGCATGTTTCTATCTCATGAAGCTTTTGTTATTTGCAGAAATATAGAAAATGCTTCAAAAAATCGAGATATCTTTAGCAACATAGCCTATGTAGCTATGAACGCACTAAGCCCTGAACATCTTACCGAAAGCGTGTTTAAAGGAACTTTATGCTCTTACATCTATGAAGCATTCAAATTATAGAAAAATGCGGACTGAAAAAATCAAGTAAATAGCAGCGGTCAGATTTGAAGAAGCAACCTTCGGATTATGACTGCGCTTATCTCCCTTGCTCCTAAGTAGCCTTCAATCAACTTCCTCATTTTTCTTCTAGTAAACCTTTTAAAAATAAAGATTGAGCTTAATACATTTCTAACTATTATTCGAGAAAGTGTTTATTAAAACCTCAGATATAAAAAACTACTTTACCACTTATAGGAGCATAGAATGCGTAAAATCATTTTATTTCTAGGATTTTTTTTTACCACCCAGTGGATATTTTCAGAGCAAGTCTACATCGTAGGTGACGATGCAACTAGCAATGCTTTTCTTCAAATCACTGATCTAAATGGCAATCTGACAGGTAATGAAATTATTCTATCTGCAAATGCCATGAATAAAGCTATCGCCTTAACCTCAGTAAAAGCTTATATTCTAGGGGTAAATGGGGTTAATACCTTTTTGCAAATTACAGATCTTGAAGGTAATCCTTTAAGC
The DNA here is from genome assembly GCA_037146655.1 of Chlamydiota bacterium. Classification (GTDB taxonomy): domain Bacteria; phylum Chlamydiota; class Chlamydiia; order Chlamydiales; genus JBAWWQ01. The sequence goes on from JBAWWQ010000207.1 coordinate 1,088, forward strand.
GCAGCTATCACTCTTTCTCCTCATCCTGCATTGCAAAGTTTTGCAGCACAAAGATTAGGTATTGCTCTTTCTTCAACCAATGCCTATATCGTGAGTACAAACAATCAAAGTACAGCTATCTTTCAAATTACAGATCTAAATGGCAACCTCATTGGCAATCCCGTTCCTATATCTACTATAGGAGGATCCTTTGGATGTAATATTGCTATTTTGTCAAATAAAGCCTATTGCATAGGATCTAGTAATACAGCTTTTCTTCAAATCACTGATTTAAATGGCAACTTACTTGGTCCCCCCGTTTCTTTATCACCCAGTGGAGGATCAGCCGTTGGGATTGCCCTTTCTTCCACTAAAGTCTATATTACAGGTAATGATGGTGCTGGTAATGCTTTTTTACAAATCACCGATCTCAATGGAAATCTTTTAGGTAGTGCAACCAATATTTCCTCTGCTATCGCCACCAATATCGCTCTTTCTTCTACAAAAGCCTATATCGTAGGACAAAATGCTTCAGGCAATGCTTTTCTGCAAATCACCGACCTCAATGGAAATCTTTTAGGTAGTCCAATAACCATCTCCCCAAAAGTTAATGCTGATTCGGCAATCGCCTATAATATCGCTCTTTCTTCTACAAAAGCCTATATCGCAGGAAAAGACGCTCAGAATAACGCCTTCCTCCAAATCACCGATCTCAATGGAAATCTTTTAGGTGGTCCAACAACCACTTCCCCTGCCACTTCCATCACTCAAGGAATTGCTATTTACCCATCCAATTGGCTATCTCCTAGTCAAACTATCCTCAAATCTTACAATCAATATAATAATCTTATCCCCTTAAAAGGCTACTAAACCAATTATAAGAAAGTAATATGTTAAAAAAGTTTGAAATTATCCCAAAAATTTTTAAAAAACCATGTTGATTTATAACGATTACAATAGTAAATTCTATGCGGTCATAAATTAAAAGTTGGTTTCCATATGCTAATACACAACAATTCCGATATAAAATTCAATATAGTTTTAAAAATCGATGGAAAATCCTATTTAACAGTTTTAGATGAAAGAGTACGCACAACAGCAGAAACCATTTTCTCTCTCGCTACAAAAACAACCACGCCTACCCTTCCTCGCTATATTGGTTTAAAAGTCTTGCACAATGAAGTTGTCATCTTAGATCGTCCTTGCATAGAAACAAATACTCATATTGGCTGTGTTTTTAGTCGTAATACACCTAAAGCCTTTGTTTCTTTTGAAAAAGACTTATCAGATGAATCTAGTCAACCAACCGATGAAATGATACGTCTAGTAGCAGACCTTATGCAAAAATATCAAGAAACTTATCCTCTTTTTTTTTCACCAAGAGAAGAATTCAGTTCAGATGATGATTATATTAATCATCTACATGAATGCGTATTCTGCTTTGCAAATGCAGATTTCCATACCCACATGCGCCAAAGTCAAATGCTAAATGCTATTAGGCTATTATTTTGTCCTATTTAACAGTAGATCACTCATATAAAGTTCCATCTGATAGTGAGGCACCGGATGCCAGCTAGCAATAAACTCTTGAGTAATCTTAAACCCTATTTTTTTATACACGTGAATAGCCCGTATATTTGTCGCTTCAGGATCTATGAGAACCTTTTTAATATTTGGAAAATGCCGAATCAAAAACTCTTGAATCATCGGTACAGCCAATCCCTTCCCAAGATAATTTACATCACAAATAAACAAATCCAAAGTGATCGCATCATTTCCTTCAGGAGATGTGATTAAGAATGCAAAAGGGATACCTTTATCATAACCAATCCAATAAGTAGTCTCCGATTCCCCTATAAAAAACTGTTCTAATCCAGTTAATGTATTTTGTAGCCCTACTCCATGTATCCATTCTTTGATATGGCTTTGCACTAACCACTCATGCAATAATAATCTTTGAGAAACTAGAGCAGGAGCAAAATGAA
>JBAWWQ010000208.1:0-3049 GCA_037146655.1 Chlamydiota bacterium
ACAAAATGCTATTTTTAAGTCAGCTTAAAAGGCGTCTAACCGTGCGTTATTATTACATGCGTATCGGGTATATAGATATATTTAGCTTATATTTAAGTGTTTAAGTATTTTTTTAAGCTTCTTGATATTTTTTTTGTTTATATCCACTACTGTGTATATAATTACCCTTATATATCATCCATAAAATAGGCTAATTATGCTAAGATCAATAGAGTCAGAGCTTAAGAGTTGGAAAGAAGATCCTCATCGTTATCCTCTTTTATTAAGAGGAGCTAGACAGGTGGGAAAAACCTACATTGTTGAAAAATTCGGGAAACTTTTTGAATCTTTTCAGATGGTAAATTTTGAATCCCAAAGTGAGGCTATAGCTTGTTTTTCCTCATTAGATCCTGTAGTGATTCTTCAGAAACTTGAACTTCTTACTAAAAGGCCTATTCAAGTTGGAACAACACTTCTTTTTTTAGATGAGATTCAAATGTGCCCACAAGCTATTGTGGCTCTTAGATATTTTAAAGAAAAGATGCCGAGTCTTCATGTTATTGGAGCAGGTTCTCTTTTAGAATTTGCTTTGGTTTCTGGAAAGTTTTCTTTCCCTGTTGGAAGAGTTCAGTTTATGTATCTTTATCCTCTATCATTTCTAGAATTTGTTTTAGCTTTAGATGGGCAAGAATCTATAGATCGACTTAATAGTGTTGAGTTAGACGAGCCATTTGATAAAACTATTCATGAGGGTTTTATTCATAAAACAAAGGAATATTTTTTGACAGGAGGTATGCCGGCTGTTGTATCTGAATTTCAAAATACAAGATCATTTCTTAAGCAAAGCCGTATCCAAGATCTATTACTTGCTACTTATCACGCTGATTTTAGTAAATATGCAACAGAGGCTGAGCAAAAGTATTTAAGGATTCTTTTCGAAGGGATTACTTCTCAGATAGGGCAGCATTTTAAATATGCTTCAATTGATCCTCATATTAAATCAAGAGAGCTTAAACAGGCTTTGGATCAACTGAAAATGGCCGGACTTATCCATTTTATTTTTTCTAGCTCTGCTTCAGGTATTCCTTTATCTTCTCAAATTAAATCAAAAAAGTTTAAAACACTTTTTCTTGATCTTGGATTGATGCAAAGGGCTCTGCAGGTAGATCCTGAGCTTCTTTTATCTAATGAGCTTATTCATATCCATCGAGGCGCCTTAGCTGAGCAATTTGTTGGACAAGAACTGCTTTCTTATACAGATTGTTTTCGAGAAGAAAAGCTTTTTTTCTGGGAAAGAGAACATGTTTCTTCTTCAGCTGAAGTAGATTATGTCATAACTGTGAATCAGGCAATTATTCCAATTGAAGTAAAAGCAGGATCTCAGGGGCACTTAAAGTCTTTAATGCAGTTTATAAAAGAAAAAAAATCCCCATTAGGAATACGCATTTCAGAGAGGCCTCTTGAGTATAGAGATGGTATACTTTCGGTTCCTTTCTATATGGTTAAACAAATTCCAAGACTTGTTACATCTCTTTTATAGAGATAGATTGAGTTAAACTTGGGATCTAGAATTTTTTTTTTTATACACGACTTAGAAATCTTTCAAAAGATTTTAATCGGCACTTTTAATAAGTCGATGAAGTTGTCCTAAAAGGTAAAAGGGGAGCGATAATAAGTTATATTCAATATTAGAGCCGAGAGCGTCTTTTATGCTTACAGAACTTAATCTAGGAATATCAGAGTTAATTCTTACTGCAATTTTTTTCTTTTTTTCTTTTATAAACTGGTGAAGTGATTTCAGTGTTCCTGTTGTACCGGCTTTTACTTCAATAGGAATTACTTGATTTTCATGTTGAATGATGTAATCGATTTCAGCTTCAGCACCTTTTTTTTCTCGTTGCCAATAATAAAGTGAGGGAGGGATATAGGGAGGGAGTATTGTTCGTAGTAATTGACCTACTATTTGTTCAGCCATACCTCCACTATTAATCATGGAGATTTCAGATATTGATCTTAATTGATGTAATGAAAGCCCAAGTGCTGCCCCGCAAAGTCCACAATCTAGCATGATGACTTTTGAAAACCGCTCGTCAGCTTCTGCACCAAGTGGTAATCCGTTTGCTGAGGTTGTTACAATTCTATGGGCCACTCTGGCCTGAATAAGCAAATCGAGAGCTTGCTTTAGTGAGGCTGAACTTACTTCAGAATTGGCGTTCTTGTAGATAAATTTTTTACCAAGTTGACGAGGGATCGAACTCATGATATCTTCAAGCCTCTCAGTTGAAAGACGCCCGCTATATTTAGCAAAGTCATCGCGATAGGTTGCAAGTAAATCGAAGTGAATTTGATTAACCATGTCTAAAGATTTTTCGTCTACCCAACTAGAGACAGCTGCAGGCATTCCACCGATTATTAGGTATTCTTTGATGCTTTTCATTAATTGTGAATGAATAGCTGCGGGAATATCAAGATTCCAATCGTATTTTTCTAAGTAAGCCCGAAGTTCTTGACTTTCAACTGCGTCTAAAAATTCTTCAAACGATAGTGGTTCTAAATATAAATAACTTATTCTACCAACAGGCATGCTAAATTCATGAGTATTTAGAGCAAAGTCTAATAGCGAGCCTGCTGCAATCAAAGGAAGTTCAGGCATCTCTTCTGCAAACCAACGTAGTTTTCCTAGGAGATGAGGGGCAACTTGAATCTCATCCAAAAATATAATTGCTTTTGATGGATCGATTTTACTTCCTGTTAAGGCTGCAATATTGATAAGGATCTCTTGTGGGTCATTTGATGAGAAGAGGGATTCTAGACTTGGCTTTTTTTCAAAGTTAAGTTCCACAAGTTGTCTTTTTTGTAAGCTTGCGAAGTCTCGAATAAGCCAAGTCTTTCCGACTTGGCGGGCACCTCGTATAACTAGTGGTTTTCTCGTCTTAGAATTTAACCAATGAATTAGAAATGCAGTATGATCACGTTTCATCATGTTTTACAGCGTGGATACCTCGTCCTTTAGGTCGAGGAGGAAACGCTGCTCCTTGTTTTTAGTTGTTTAGATAAATAGGTATAACCA
>JBAWWQ010000209.1:0-3043 GCA_037146655.1 Chlamydiota bacterium
ATTAGCCATAATACCACTTTTGTATATATTATATATTTAATTATACAGTATTTATTATATAAACAGCAAAAGAAGCGTAAGCTTTTTTTTTTAAAAAATGGAAAATTAAGATGTAAGTCGTTTATTATTAACGACTTAAAAATACTGCGGAATGATATAGGAACATAACAAGACCCCTTTACAAAGGGGTCTTGTTAGCATTATTGGATTCCATAAGCCTTTAAAAAGGCCTTTTGAGAAGGATCTCTACCTAGATAGGCTTTAAGCATTTGTGATGGATCTTCACTACCACCTTTGCTAAGAATTTCTTTAATGTAACGTTTGCCAGCTACAGGATTCAAAAGCCCTTCTTGCTTAATTTGTTCAAACACATCTAAAGCAAAGACTCTAGACCATAAATATCCGTAATAGCGGGCTCCGTAACCATCTAAATGGCCAAAAGAAGCCGGAAAATGGGATTCTTTATCATAAGCATAATATAAATGCATATCCTGATGGATATTTTGCAGTAATTGATTAGTATCTTTATTTTCACCAGGAGCAAAACAAGCCAAAGCGAATTGAGATAATAAACACTGCCGCCCAATAAAACAACCTGAGCTGCTGGTGCGAGCACGCAGAATTTTATCTATAATATCTTTAGAAAGCTTTTCCCCTGTTTTATAATGTGAACTAACAAGAGTGAGAATATCCGGATCCCAAAGCCACTCCTCGAGCATCTGAGAAGGTAGCTCCACAAAATCTACCTTAACACTCGTTCCTGCAGTTCCTGAAAATTGCGTTCTTCCTAAAATTGCATGAATTCCGTGACCAAATTCATGAAAAAATGTTCTCACATCACTTAAAGTTAAAAGAGACGGCTTAGACTCTGTTGATTTAGGGAAGTTGGCAATCAGCAAACTCAACCCCGTTGTTTGCTCTCCATTTGGTAAATTAAGCCCTGTGATAAGTGTGCTATGACATGCATGTGAATATTTATTTGGTCTTGGGAAAAGATCCATAATCACATATCCATACACCTGATTAGAACATCTATCCGTAATTTTAACAAGTTTAGCATCTTCATGCCATAATCCTTGAATAGGGAGCGTCTCCATCTTTAAATCAAAAAATTTTTCAAAAATCCGAATAAGTCCTTGGATAGTAGTTTCTACAGGAAAATAAGCTCGTATAAGCTCATCATCTATATCATAACGAGCCTGTCTATACTTCTCTTCAATGTACGACACATCCCAAGGATATAACTTACCATCTTGTGTAAAAGTTAAATTGTTTAAAGTTGTTTTAAATGCTGCCAGCTCCTCTTGCCCCTTATGCACAGAATGGGAAGACAATTTATTTAAAAAAGATTCTGCATGCTGAGGATCTTTTACCATCTCATTAGATAGTTGAAGCTGTGAAAAACTCTTAAATCCCAAAAGTTTTGCTAACTGATCTCTTTTAGCAATAATCTCTTTTAAAACAATTTCATTGTTTGGATAAGCACGATTTGTAAAAGCTCGATATAATGCCTTTCTTGTATCAGAATTAACACAAGTCTTCATGACAGCAAAATAAACAGGATAGTCACAAGTTAAGATTTTATTACCTTGATCATCTTGCTTTAATTGCTTCTCCACATCTTCACTAAGACCACTTAACGCCTCTTTAGGAAGAGTAATTGAACTATGATCTTCTTGAATATTGCGAGCAAAACTCTCAGAGAGTTTTGAAAGCTCTATCTTTAATGTTTTAAGCTTTTCTCTTTCTTTATCCGGCAAATGCAATCCATCTAACTTCATCTCTTGCAAAAGTTGTTCTAAATAATACTTTTCATAAGGTTCTAATTTCCCCTGATCTTTTTGTAATGCTATAGAAAGTTTACGATACAGCTCTGTCTTATCTGATAGCGTACGAATCCACTCTTCTTGAAGAGCTTGATAAGCATCATTTGCACTTTTGCGCAAATCATCCTTTGGCTCAACAAGAGCGATAGACGATAAGATGTTCATCTCTGAACTAAATTTCGCCATCATCTCATCCCATAAGCGCAGCAACTTAGATGCGGAACCTTTTTGTTTTAAAAAGCTTTCTATAGAAAGCTGAAAAGACTTTTTCGCATCTTGAGCTCTTTGCTCAATCTCGCTAACTGTTTTAGGGTAGATATTTTGAACATCTTCAACCGTTTTAATAGAAGGATAGTGATAAGTATCTACTTGCTTAGCCCCTACACCAAGAGCTGCCGCTATTGCTATCGTACAGAATTTTTCTCGCATTTTAATCCCCTATAACTTCATTGATTTGCATATTATGATAGACAGCATCTACATCATCTAGCTCTTCTAACCATTCAATTAAAGCTAAATTTGCCTTAGTCATTTCCTCATCACACTCTACATACACCTTAGGAAACTGTTCAAAACCAGCTTCTTCTATCGCAATATTTTTAGCTTCTAATCCCTCTTTGACTTTATAAAGATCTTCAGGGCTTGTAATCACTAAATAAAGTTCATTATTTTGATCAAAATCTTCTGCCCCTGTTTCTGCGACTGCTTCAAACATCTGCTCTTCTGTAAGGGCCTCTTTTGAAACTTGAATCACACCTTTACGATCAAAATTAAATGCTACCGCACCAGGAGTTGCTATAGTCCCACCTCTTTTATTTGTAGCAATACGCATATCAGATGCTATACGATTTTTATTGTCTGTCATAATTTCTACAAGAAGACCAACCCCTCCATGACCATATAGCTCATAGGTAATCTCGACATAATCTGCTTGATCTTTACTTGTAGCTTTTTTGATATTTCTTTCAATATTCTCATTTGGAAGATTAACAGCCTTGGCTTTTTGTAAAGCAAGCCTTAACTTAGGATTGCTTTTCGGATCCGGACCACTTTGCTTAACAGCGTTAATAATCTCTTTTGTAATACGTGTAAAAACCTTTCCTTTAGCGGCATCCATCCTTCCTTTTTTATGCTTGATATTTGCCCACTTACTATGTCCAGCCATTTTTCTATCCTCGACTAAAGATCTAATTGCATATTAATTTTATTACGATATG
>JBAWWQ010000210.1:0-3033 GCA_037146655.1 Chlamydiota bacterium
AACCCACTGCATACCTAAGAAAGAGCTTGCACCAGGGGCTAGTAGGCGCTGATTACCGACAGTGACGACCTTCGCAGTGTTTTGACAGCCATTAACTATAAGATAAGCTTGACCATCTTTTGTTCCTAATGCATAAGAAGTAGCTATCATAGTACCACCATTTAATCCTGAAGTTTCCATGATTCGGTTGACCGATTTAAGACTTGTTGACATAAGATTCATATAAACAACAGAACCTGGGACTGTATAAAAGCTATTGTTTGTTCCTTTGACTGGGGTGACACCATCTAAGAAAGATTTTCCTGCATAATAACCAAATCCCCCTTTAGAGAAATCAGGGATGACCTTAGCGTCTGTCACAAATCCCACTTCTGCAGCAAGCCAATTTGTAGGTAGTTTTAAAGGGGAGTAAGAATTCTTTGAAAAAGCATAAGGATTAGCTTTTGCATTAGCTTTAACTAAAGCTGACTCTATAATGTTAATAAGCGATTGGCGGACTGTGAGGAATGTTTCTAGATCTTCATTGGGATTAGGTATTTCAAATACACCATCTTTATTTTTTAATTGGGGAATAAGTCTCATCAATCCTTCAAAGGAACTTAAATCTTCTTCTATTTGGTTAATTGAAGGCCCTTCTTGAAAATATCCAGATTTTCCAATCCAGATACCGCTAAGGACTGCAACACATCCTAGTAATAAGCAAATAACAGTTTTTTTCATGACACGAACTCCTTAGCAACTTGTAGTTTAAATTTTTTTCTATTCTACAGCTTGATTCATGTCAATAATTTTATCTAGCAAACTTTAATTTTAAATTTTTTGTAAATGGCAAAGTATGTTATAGTTTCTGTCTATGCAAAATTAAATTATAGTTTATCAGGAAACAATGTCATTTAAAAATTTTGGTCTTCAAGAAGAACTTGTTAAAGCAATTGATGAAAAAGGTTATACCGAGGCTACTCCTATTCAAATAGCAGCTATTCCTTTGATTCTTAAAGGGGGCGATGTCTTAGCTGGTGCTCAAACAGGTACTGGTAAAACAGCAGGGTTCACTCTGCCTCTTTTGCAGCGTTTAATGATCAATCAGAACAATCAAAGTGGTCATAAGGTCCGTGCACTTATCCTAACCCCAACACGTGAGTTAGCAGCTCAAGTAGGGGATAGCGTTAAAACTTATGGAAAATACCTACCTTTAAAATCTCAAATTGTTTTTGGCGGCGTTAATATCAATACGCAAATTACAAGAGTACGAAGTGGTGCAGATATTCTTATAGCTACACCTGGAAGGCTTCTTGATCTTATTTCACAAAGAGTGATTAATCTTTCTTATGTAGAAATTTTAGTGTTAGATGAGGCGGATCGGATGATGGATATGGGTTTTATTCATGATATCAAAAAAATTCTAGCCCTTCTTCCAAAAAATCGGCAAAATCTTTTATTTTCTGCAACGTTTTCAGATGACATTAAAAACTTAGCATATAGTTTTTTGAAAAACCCTGAAACAATTGAAGTGGCAGCTCACAACACTCCAGCCGAATTAGTGTCACAAGTTGTTTATCCAGTTGATAATAAGCGAAAAAAAGAGCTTCTTTCTTTTTTGATTTCTTCACAAAAGTGGGAGCAAGTGTTGGTGTTTGCTCGTACTAAGCATGGTGCCAATCGACTCGCGCAGCAATTAACTATGGATGGGATTACTGCAGAAGCGATTCATGGAAATAAAAGTCAGTCTGCACGTACAAAGGTATTGCATGACTTTAAAAAAGGGTCACTACGAGTACTTGTAGCTACCGATATTGCAGCAAGAGGGTTAGATATTGATCACCTTCCTCATGTAGTGAATTTTGAGCTTCCTAATGTTCCAGAAGATTATGTGCACCGTATCGGACGTACGGGACGTGCAGGGAATGAAGGATCAGCTTGTTCTCTTGTTTGTATTGATGAACGGAAATTACTTACAGATATTGAGCGGTTATTAAAACGAAAAATCCCAAGAGTCATTGAACCAGGTTATGAACCAGATCCATCTATAGCGGCTGAACCTATTCAAAATGGAAGGGGGGCCCGTGGTGGAAATTTTAGGGGCAACTCACAACGATCACACCCAGCAAAACCACAAATGACTAATCAGCATTATCCTAAACCAAGGCATGATCGGCCAAAGAAAGCATATTAAGTATTACTCGAAAATGGATTCTCTAAGCCAGATGGTGGCAATCCATTTTTCTCCAGCAATAACAGGTGATCCTCCATGAAGACTCATTGGGTTGGTATTGCCATTATTATCGACGTTATAGAATACTACGGCTTTCCCTTTTTTTGCTTGGATCTTCAAACCAGCTCTTGGAAAAACTGTCTCTCCTCCTTTATCTGGTGTATTTAAATACAAAAGAAAAGAAGCAACTCTTTGACCACCACGGTTATAGTGGATTAATCCACCTGGTGTTTGAGGATCAAAAAAATCATAGTGGGGTTTGTATTCGGCTCCGATATTATAATACAGAACCTGCATAGACTCTCCATTTTCTTCAGGAATTTCTGTAACTAGCTCGATACGTTCTCGGATTTTTTGGAGGATAGGATCACCTATATGGGAAAGAAATACGCCTAAACTTGTCCTGTCTTTATTGATTAATACTCCAGAGGAGTTGGGATCTACCATGGTACTTCTTTCAAGCCTTGGCTTTGCTTGACTTATGATATATTCACATTCATCATCACTTAAAAAGTTTTCACATTCATAAATTTGGGGGGACTTGGCTATTTGTTGAAAACCAAATAGATGAATAGGTTGCTCAGTAGGAGATGCAAAAATCACTGTCTGTAAAATAATTAGCCAATATACACCTAGTAAATAATGTAACATAATTTTAAAAAAGACCTATGAATAGAGGTTTATAAATTTAGTGGGTTTTTTAAATTAGGGGCATTAAAAATGCAATTTAATCCTAATGATTTTTCAGAATTTCGACTGCACCTGTGTCTAAATCATAATAGCCAGCATACACTTCTAGTTTTTTTTCGTAGATGAGTTTT
>JBAWWQ010000211.1:0-3031 GCA_037146655.1 Chlamydiota bacterium
GGCCTAGAAAGGTTCTTAATTTTGAAACCCCTATTGAAAGGTTTGAGAAGCTATCGAAAGATGTGGTATAATCAAGGCGCACTAGAGGTTATTTAAATAAATCTGTTTATGGTTCTTGTGCACTTCACGCTTGAAAGGGCCAACTAAAATAGGGATATTTTGTAATTTCAGTACATTTCCTGTTCTATAGGGGGTGCTATTTCAACAAATAATATAACAAGTATTTTTAAAATAAGCTTTTCTAGCCTTTTCAAAAAAAATCGCGTAGTATCCATCCGTGATAATATAATTTTTTATATACTCTATTTATGTTTTTTAAATATAAAAATCAATTTAAACAAACAAATAAATAAACTTAATATGTTATAATTTATTATTACAATATATAAAATTAAGAGGTACTCGTGGGCACACAATCTAACATAACATTAGAGCAAAGTGCGCGTTTTATTATGCAAGTTGAAGATCAGTATAAAACAGCCTTGCAACAACCTTTTGGAGATTTGGACTTTCATTATTCAGCTGATGCCATTAAAACAATTAAAAATTTCGGAACAACTTTTAAAGATAAAGCTTTACTGCCTGAATTTATACAAGCAGAAAAAGTGGGTAAAAATATTCTAGCAACGAGAGATTTTCTGGATGTTGCTATTAAACAAGATTCTGTGATTGTACCACAAACAACACGAGAAGTGGCTTTAGAGATTTTATCAGGTAAGCCTAATCGGTTTGCGTCAGTTAAGGTGCAAAAAAGTTTAGGGCGGGGAGACTTTGGCAAAGTGGAAAAGGTGGATGCAGGTGGCCAGGTGTATGCTTTAAAAACGTTATTTAATGCGCAGTGCCAAAAAAAACTTAATGAGGAGTATATTAGTCTAATTACATTTAAACATCCCTATATTATGGATGTAGCTTATCTCACCAAAGGCAAAGTCTATTTGGAATTTGTAGATGGGGGGACGTTAGAGGAAAATTTACAAGCATTAACCCCACAAGAAACAAGAAAGGTATTAAGTCAAATCGCAGAAGGCTTATCCCATATACATCAAATGGGTAGCATTCATGGGGACATAAAATCAGATAACATCCTATTAACAAAAGATAAAGATGTAAAAATCGCTGATCTTGGTTTAACAAAGAGGGTAGGGCAAATTAAAGGTGGTAAAAAATTGAAGTGGAGTCCAGATCATATGCCCCCTGAATATCGTTTAGGACAAATCTCTCCAAGAAGTGCTCAGAAGATTGATGTATGGTCATTTGGAGTATTGATATGGGACATGCTTAAGAAGGATGCGGTAGATTTCGATCTCTTTGAATCAGCTAGCAACACCTCTTCATTAAATGGAGCAGATTCACTCGATTTGATCCAACTAGAAAATCAACTAGATTTTACTAAAAGAAGATCTATTGATCCATGTGGTGAGCTGCAAGATCTTATGATGAAATGTTTAGGTAAAGATCCCGAAAGTAGACCAACTATTTATGAGGTGCAAGAGATGCTCAGCAAGGCCAGATATTCTAGAAAAGAACGGAGAGAAACGCATTTTACTGACTAGCAAACAGGGATTTCACTTGAAAAATTTAGGTTAGACAGATCACGATAGAGAAGATAGATAAAAAGGTCTCTATGTGGAAGCAAAGTATTATTTGTTTACTTATCTTTTGTGGATGTTCAGGTTTTGAGAAATCAGAACAGGCAAATATTCGTAGAGCTAATGCTAAGGCAGAAAAAATTTTACGGTATCATGATGAGCATTTATGTAAGATAGAGCCTCCTAAGCATCGCATCCGTGAGTCGTATAGTTTTGAAACTTATCTGGGTTCTCATCCTAAAATTACTAAAGAATACTTTCGTTGCCGTGGCAGCACAAAAAACCCACCTAGATTTTTGCATGAGGGTGTTTTAAACTTATGCCGCTATGATTGTGGGGGCTATGATAAGCATAGTTTGCCTATCAAAGAGGATAAAGAGTTTATTTATCCTGTTTTGATAGATCTTTTAAATGAAGTTCAAAAAATTACAACCAAGAAAGTTAAAATTACCTGTGGGCATAGATGCCCTGCGCATCATTTTTATGCAGCATCTAATAAAGAAAATAATAATTCTAAGCATCTGATAGGTGCAGAAGTGGATTTTTATGTAGAAGGGATGCAAGATATTCCGCAGCAAGTTGTAGATATCATTATGAGTTATTATCAAAGAAAATATGAAGGTCAAACAGATTATAGTAGTTTTACTAGAGTGCCTAGTGAGGATACTCGTTGTAAGGGTTGGTGCAATAAAGAGATTTTAATTAAGGTTTATCAAAAAGATGAAGGAAGAGATTTTGATAATCAACATGCTTATCCCTATGTCATGATTCAAGTAAGACAAGACAGGGACACTAATCAAAAAATTATGTGTAATTTAGATCAAGCAACCAGATGTTTTTTAAGATGGTAAATCTTTCCCATAAAAGTCTTTACCAAATTTAATAACAGGACGATCGTTTCCCTTTCTCCATTTATTGGTATCTCGAAGTGAGTAAATACATCCGCAGTACTGTTGTTGATAAAATTGTTCTTCTTTCGAGATTTCATACATACGAGCAGACCCCCCATCTTTTCTCCAGTTGAAATCCCAGTAGCAGACCCCTGGGAAAAGAGAAGCAGCTTCAATGCCTGCTTTGGTGACTTGGTCAAAATCTTTCCAACGAGAAATTCCTAAACAGCTTGTGATAACCTCAATACCATGGGCAGCTGCATATTCTGCTGTTTTAATAAAGCGCATTTTAAAACATTTACCACAGCGCGCTCCTCTTTCAGGATCCCACTCGTGACCTTTAGCCATAGTAAACCAATTATCTGGATCATAATCGGCATCGACAAAAGTAATACCGAGTTTTTCTGCATAGCGGATATTTTCGTTTTTTCTTATTTCATATTCTTTTTGAGGATGAATATTAGGGTTATAAAAAAAAATCACTAGTTCTAGACCTGCTTTATGAAGCATTTCGATAACGGAGCCAGAACAAGGGGCGCAACAAGAGTGTAG
>JBAWWQ010000212.1:0-3027 GCA_037146655.1 Chlamydiota bacterium
CACTAAAAGTATCTGGTTATTTTTTTTACAAATCTTCACAAGTCTTTGCCTGACATTTTTTTCAAAACTACTTTCATGATCAAACCAACTGCCTGCATAAAAGTGATTTGCATATATGCCAAATTTTTTACCTATCTTATTAAAATATCCAGCTGGCAATACTCGATTTTTATAAGGAAGCTCACTCATAAGTTCTTTTACAGCATCATCAAATGAAGCAAACGTTCTGTAGTAAACTCTTTTTGTGATAGAGTCTACATCTGTACCTGAATATACCAGCTTATATCGATCCCATTTCCGAAGCACATGATCAATAGTTTTCTTCAAAATAAGATGAGAAGAACAACTAGCAATTAAATCATTACATACAGTTACAGATACATCAGCAACAGGTTTATGAGGGGGCTCTAAACCACAAAGTAAATCACATGATTGAATAAGTGGCATTAAAGATTGAAAGCACTCCACATCATGATCTACATAAATCCCACCTTCTTGATAAAGCACCTCATAACGCAAAAGATCTGACTGTTCTGCATAGTTATCAGATTCTAAAAACTGCTGCCTTAAATACTGCCAATCAAACTCTTGTACATATCTAATATTCATCATGGGATGGGGTAAAGGTCTCTCTCTATCTGTCCAAAAATACACTTGAAAATCAGGGTGTTTTTCTATCCAAGAGTAAATATTTTTAATGGATTCTTGAGGAAAGGCCTTAGGACCAACCCAAATAAAATGAATGCGTTTAGGAATTTGCGAAAAAGGCTGTTTTGCTTGAGAAGATTGTTCTAATTGATAAAATTTTTCTAATAACGGCAAATCTTTTTGAAGGATTAACTTCCACGCATCTTGTCGCTGCCCCATTAATTCATAGAAATCTAATTTTTTATTTGCACAACAAAACGAAAAGCAAAAAACAAAAAGAAGGAATAAAATTCTATAAAATTGGCTTAAACGAAGTGTCTGATCCACATCTTTCTCCATGCGTTACAAATTCTTGTTTACTTACATAAAAGCGCTTAGCTGGACAACAATGTATTTGTATATCGATTGGGTAAGAGATCTTATGATTTTCTAAATATTCTAGCAATTTCTTAATGCCTTGTTTAGAAATAAACATCGAATGCGCCCCTAATCGGTATTCAATTCTTTTAAAAAACTCATTTTCTTGAGGAATAAAATTCTCTTCCCTCACAAGTCTATAGTCGAATGAATGTTTTAAGAAACTATCAAATGTCCATATTTCATTTATATCTAATCCCCTAGTATCAATATCTGTAAATAAAAGATCCCAATTAGAATCAAAGCTGTCCATTTCCTTTAATAAATTATTAATGTGATTAAGATTCTGTAAAACGATGATATCATCTTCCAAAACCCAAATAAGATTATACCCTTTGATAAAAGCATCTTTTAGAACAGCTGTATGACTTAAAAAACAACCAACCTGACCGGGTGTTAAATAAGATGAACAGGAGTTTTCTACCCTCTGTTTGTAAAGATTTTTTAATTTTCTGCGATCCATGATCCATCCATTAACCGCAGAAAATCTAACAGGAGATAATCCAAAAGATTCAAGCTGTTGTTTAGTCTTTAACCATCTATCTTTCCGTATATCCAAATTTAATACATAAATATGTTCAATTTCAAATCCATCAAGACAACTGTTGGTTTTTAAAAAAACCAAAAATACGTATATAAAAATCCACATATTGATATTATCAATGCGTATAAATAAGTTTCATTTTAGGATTAACAACCAACTTATACCCTTGATTATATAAAGAAATATTCAACGGAACATGCTCACAGCATGTTGGATAAGGACCTTCATTACAGTTTATTCTAAAAAATATAGTTTTTTCCCCATAATCATTAAAAAAGAAACCAGCAGACTTTGCAAGTCCGGAAGAAATTGTTTTAAAACGATCTTCTTTCAAAGAAAAGGTATACTGAAGCTCTTTATTTTTATTGAAATACTGCTGAACTTTTGGATGATTTGAATTTTCATTGAAAAATTTTAAAGCCCATGTTTCCAGATCTTCTGTAACATGTCCACTATATCGCTTATTTTTTAATATTTCTTTTTTATAAATACCCAATCCTCCAAAAGCAGAACAAACAGGTGTCAAAGATCCTTGGATGTCATAATGCTGATCAAAAGTTAAATTATCCCAAAAGCAGTCCCCTAAAAACTGGGGACCCATAGGAAAGTCTTTAGCTAACAATGTATAAAGATCATAATGCGCTCCATTATAATTAGCTCCATTACAATGCGTTCCATATCTAATACCATCAGCAAAACAAACATCCCAATCATTTTTTAAATTAAAAGAATCAATAATCCCGTCCATTGGGATCAAATAATCAAAATCTAAATCCATCATAATAAAATAATTAAAGTTATCATAACTTTCATGTAAAACAGACTGTAGAACAATATTTCTTGCTCGAGCTAAATTTTCACAACGAGCAAATGAACCCGAATCTAACTGCACTGATATACAATGATTAAGAATATCATCAATAGAGAGTTTTTCACTCTGAACAAAAACTTTTGGATTTCTTTTAGACCAATTAACTAACCCTCTTTTTGTTTGATCCTTGGAGTTATTTTCATAAATAACTACCCTATAATCATCAAATAAATCACCTATCTTTTCGATGTTTTTTATAGTAAACGGAAGCTCTTTACCTATATTTTTACATATACCACCAATCACTACTTTTTCATGAATTTTAGAAAAACAACATGTATTTAATAAAATTAACATGTAAAAAAAAATTATTTTCATAAAAACACCTATTCAAGATTTAAAATTTTTTAATTGTTTTGAGTGAATGTGCAAATTGTTAATTTTCACCTTTTTTCCATTACATATAGCATAAGGTATCAACCTTTTATAACAATCTTCTTCCCAAACATATTCAAGTTTATTTGGATCAAATATCGATTCCAAATTATGATACCCAAGAGAATTCGGAAGATATGTTCCTCTTAAAAATTGTCCAATAGTACAAAAA
>JBAWWQ010000213.1:0-3003 GCA_037146655.1 Chlamydiota bacterium
GGAATAGATAGTCCCTTGATTTGAAAGGGTTGGCAAAAGGGGATAGCTAATATAATTAATAGTAGGAAGCGGCCTTTTCCAGATAGGATATGTAGGAGTTCTCTGAGACAAATGAATCCGTGGGAGGCCTTTTCATGTAGAAGCAGCATCTCTTCTTCTAAGGTCATGTGATTTTTTAGTGGGGTCATAATTGGCTTTTGTAAGGGTTTTTTTGTGACTGTAGCAGACTTAGCTGCATAGGTCAAATAAGTCTTATAAGAAAAAGAAGAAGGGAATTGACATTTTAGTTAGCTTTTCGTCATACACTAAGAAATGTGGTAACTGGCTTATAACTTCCTAGGTAGTGTTTGGTGAAATCTTCGATTCATTCTTTTTCGTTTTTTCTTCTTTTGGTATTAGCTTTTATTGATTTTATGGGGATCGGGCTTGTTTATCCTATGTTTTCTTCTATGATTTTTCATAGGGGATTTGAGTTGCTGCCTATTCATACAGAAGATGTTGCTAGAGGGATGTGGCTTGGAATTTTACTAGCAAGTGGGCCTTTAGCGCAGTTTTTTAGTGCACCTATTATTGGGGCTATATCAGATCAGAAAGGGCGTAAAACACCTTTGATTAGTTCTGTTTTTATCATTGTTTTTGGTTATGTTATCTCTGCGATGGGTGTATGGTATAAGAGTTTATGGTTATTGATTCTTGGAAGGATTGTTGTTGGGGTAGGTTCTGGTAGTACTGCGATTATTAATGCGGCGATTGCTGATATGAGTCTTCCTGAAGAAAAGGCTAAGAGATTTGGATTAATGAGCATGGCTTATGGAATTGGATTTATGATAGGTCCTTTTCTTGGGGGAAAGATTGCTGCATGGGGTGGGTTTGATAAACCTTTTATATTTGCAGCAGTGGTAAGTATTGTGAGTTTATTACTTCTTATGAAGTATTTTCATGAAACCCATCATGTTCGTAAAGTCGTTGCCTTAAGTTTTTCTTTAGGGATTCAAAACCTTAAAAAAGCAGTTAAAATCACTTCTATTCGACTTGTTCTTTTATGTTTTATGTTTTTTTGTATTGGGTGGTCATTTTATTGGGATTTTATTCCAGTGACGTGGATGCAAGGTTATGGGCTGAGTGTTTCTCAGGTAGGAGATTTATACGCTTATGGAGCGGCATTTTATGCACTTAGTTGTGGGATTTTAATTCGACCTATTGTGAAGAGGTTTCATCCGATACGAATTTTATTTTTTGGTTTAGTTTTACTTAGTCTGTCTTTGCTTGTGCTTCTATTTCATAAAAAAGTTGGTTATTATTGGCTCTATATTCCTATTCAGCAGTATTTGATTGCCTTAGTGTTTCCTACAGGAGTTGCTGTGATATCGAATTCTGTGGATGAGGATTCTCAAGGAGAAGTCATGGGGGTATTGCAATCTGTAGAATCTTTTGCTTTTGCAGCAACGCCATTTTTAGCCGGAGGCATTATTGGCCTGCAGTATTATATGCCGGTTCTTATAGGGGGTATAGCGATGTTTTTAGGAGCTTGTGTATTGCTGTTTGGTTATGTCCCTATTTTATTTAAAAGGGCTGAAAAGATCTAATTTTTATTAAAGCGTTTTGTACAGCCTGTACTCCATCAATACCGTCTAGTTTTTTTAAGGGAGCAAAGTGTTGCTCTACAGTAGAATTTAACGGAGTGACTTTTTTAGCAAGAGAGACACTATCTGTGATAAAATATTCGCCTTTCCATGCAGGGATTTGTTTTGATATTTTTGTGATAGGATCGTAGTGGGTTCCTGTTTTTTTTACCCAATGAATGGGTAGTGAGTCCGTGTGGCATAAAGCTTTGAAAAAAGAAAAATCAAAGCAGAAGGTGTTGATATTGCCATAAGGAAAAGAGTCATTATTGGGTAAGTCTGTGTAATCAATAATAGAGAGGTTGGAATTTAGGTAGGCTAAGATGCCGACTTTATGAGGGCTTGTAGTGTGCTCAAAACATCGAAGAGCCAAATCTGTTTTATGGTTAATCAAAGATCCAACAAGATTGATATCGCAAGGATTTGCTAAGGCATTATCAATATTTATCACAAGAATATAAGAGATATGAGAAAGATCTTGTAGATAGGTGCGCAGTGTTTGAAATATTGCACCATTACCATTGGGTCCTGTGCAAATTTCTGTAGGGCTTTTTAAAAACCACTGGTTATTTTCATCGTATAGAGGCAGTTGAGGCTGTTTAATGAAACTCACTTGCGTAGCAGATAACCCGAAAAATTGATGGGTTTCAAAATAAGCTACGGTAGCGCTGTGATTATTATTAGAGGTTAAGATAATCAGAGGAACTTCTGTAGAAATTTGATTTTGTAATTTTACAATTTTTTCACAGTGAAGTTCGAATAGACTTTTTTTAGTGGGTGTAGATAGTTCAAAGCAGCCTTTAGGTTGCATGGAGCCTAACCTAGAGCCATCTCCTCCTGCTAAAATAATGGAGAGCACCTGATTTTTTTTAAAAGATTGTTCACCTAAAGCATATTCTTTTGGATGTTGCTGATAGACAGATGTAAGAGGCTTTAGGGCTTTAATATCATAGGGTGAAGAGGTGTTTAATGGGTGGTAGTGGTTAGGTAAGTATTTAGATAATGCAGATAGTTGCTCTAAAAAGTGTGTTTGATCGCTAGATGAACATGAGTGAATATATTGAAAAAGAGTATGTTGGTTGTGGTGATCTAAGAGATCTTTTGCTTGTAGAAGAGAGAAATCAGACGGTATTTTTGTCATAAAGTTATATAGCGTTACTGCTTTATTTAATTGAATACGATCGTATCTGAAATGTCTTTATAGAAAAAGGATCATCTATTAGTTGTTTGCACAGTTTTTTTAGTTCTAGCATCTAGACAACTACTGATTTAAAAGATCCTCAAACACGATCAAGTTGCTAAAAAATTTTTCTTTAATAACTTGTTTTGATCACCTGCGCGGCAAACCCCGTCTTTCAAGGCTGACTATTACCCACAAGTA
>JBAWWQ010000214.1:0-2993 GCA_037146655.1 Chlamydiota bacterium
AGAGTGACATTTTAACTTAACGGAAATGTGACATTTCAACTAAACGCTAATATTACAAAAAAACAATATGTTCTTTAATTATAATAATGTTATAATTATATATTATATAAAAAGTAATAAAATTAGGTGTTTATATGTCGGGTGTAATAAATAATGATTTTAAAGAGATTTCTAGAGACCTTGATCTTCCGCAATCACCACCTCTAATTACCGACAATGTAAAAAATAGAATAAGCTTATTAGCTAGAGATCTTATAACTCCTACTAGTCCTTCGGAATCTACTACTAGTTCTTTAGAAACTGCTACTACGACTTCGGAATCTCCTACTAGTCCTTCGGAATCTACTACTACGACTTCGATATCTCATGCTGATTTTGCAGAGCCTACTACTAGTGTTTCTGCAACAACGGCTACTCAAGCTCGAACAATAAGACGTCTAAGTAGCGTACAAGACTCTATTAAAAGCAACCCCAGCGATCACCGTCCAGTTCAATCAAAAGTAACAATTTATGATCAAGAGATTCAGGTAGTCACCTATAATATCGCCCAACTTCAAGAGGAACAACTACAAAAAAACCACATACTACATAAAGGTCAAAAAGGTCTTCTCTTGGCAGCTATTATAGAATTACAAAAAACAGACAAAGGAAACGACATAATAGTATTGCAAGAATGTCAACAACCCTTCATGTTACACATGCAAAACACCATACAATCATTAGAAAGTTCTCTTCTAACCAAATTCAGTTGTATAGCTAGTGGTGAACTTATGATTCTATGGGATAATAAAAAATTAAACATTGAAAAAATACCAAACCAAAAGCATGATCGTTGTTTGTGTGTAAAAGCTTCTTTTAAAGATATACAAACAGATATGCCACTCATGCACCGTGCACAAGCACTGACTAGCGCTATGGCTGTCAATCATATGGATGAAATTTTCCAACCAAAAGAATGTGCCAGTTCTAAAAAAGAATTTTATATTTCCAATATGCATATACCCAATGCAGTCTACACTCAAGGAGAGAGGGTCGAATCATTTGATTCCTGGATAGGAACACATAGTAGCCTTGCACTAGACCAAGAGCTACCACATCTTTTATTAGGTGATATGAATATAGACCGAAAAAATTACATTTCCGGGTTAGACAAAACAATAAAATCAACAAGAATCATAGATGACATCATACTCATTTCCCCAGGGAGCACTCCAGGGATCAATAGATGTACCTCTCACTTTCAAAATGCATCTATGTTACTAGATCGAAAACAGCTACCAATATTAGATTTATCTATAGCAACAGATGCAAATGAAGCATTAGCTAAACTCAAAAAAACGGCTGAGCAAATAAATGTTTTGTCGAGAGAAATTCTCCAAAATAGTTCGATCCCACAACCTCTTACGTGCCCAATCCAATCTATGCTGGTAAGACTATTACAACAAGAACTCCAAAGAACAACAAGTAACTGCTTTGACTTAACTCTATTAGATGAAAATGCAACACTCAATCAACCTACAGAGTTAAAATTTGAAAATATCCAACATAAAATTTATGATATAGAAAAAGAAATAAAAAAATTAACATCAACAGCAACTAATCGCGATTTGTGGAAAAAACTCGCTGAAGAAATCACCAACTCTTTTCAACCCTATTTGGAATCTTGCAAAAAAACTAAGGATGTAAAAAATACACAGATATTGATAGATTCAATAAACACTCTTAATACCATACTATCCCAAACAAAAAAATATAATCAATTATTAGGAGATTACTTATATGAACCGATAAGTCGATGTAAATTCATCTACAAAGCTCTTTTAAACGTTCTAAAAACCACCAAAAACCAACAAACACCCCTACATCAACCAACTCCACAACCAACTCCACAACCAACTCCACAACCAACTCCACAACCTAACACTGACTTAATCATAGCAATATCTAATCACGTCTCTTTTATAAAACTTTGTGAAGACGCTGGGATTCAAGCTGACAACTCTACATTAGTAGATGCAAAGCTAGAATTAGCGCGTTTAAACGCGTTACGAAAATCTAAATGAAGTTAGTCTAATACTGTATGACAAAAAGTTGATTTATAGACGCTTTTATAAAACACAACTTCTTCTTTTGACATAATTTCAGATAATGTTGATAAAAAATCCGAATAAATAGGAAGTGTTTGATAACTCTCTGCTCTTACAAGATGTTTGCCTATTTCTTTTTGCAACTTACTTTTCTCAAAATCATCATGAACGTGTTCACTCATGTATTTTAAACTTAATAATCCCCCTAAAAATTGCTGCAATTTTTCTTCTTTTGGCAAACTGGGCCAAGGGCCCAAAAACAGCTCTTTAGAACTAACGGAGAACGCATTGAACTTATCGTATTGTTGAGCATAAATCTTAGAATGCTGTGTCAAAATATGATACTTATAATATAATTCAAAATCTTCTATATATGGCTTTTTGGAATGATCTGGATAAGCTCGACCCATGATATCCATAAGCTTTAGACAATTTGCATGCTCTATTTTTTCGACAGAACGTACATAAGTTTCCTTGTTAATTTCATTGTTTTTTGCCTGATCTATGAGCTTGGTGTATTCATGAGTAGATAGCCCATTGAATAATTCAAAAACTACATCGCTTATTTTATCATATATATCTTCTTGCTGCAGGCTTATTTTAGAAAAACAAATGCTATTTTTTAAAGGATCCCAACTAGACCCAAAAGGGGCTAAATAATCAGAAACACTATCTAAAAAAATTTCACTAAACCTCTCTTGCACAGATTGAATAAACGGCTGCAGCTCCAGATTTTTTTGGATCTCTGTTACAATGGGTATAAACACAGGATTTGTAAATTTAAATATAGACATAAAACCAACATTTTTTTTGTTATAAATTATAACAAAAAAAAACAAAAAAATAAAACGAAATCATCGATTTAAAAATAAGTTTTATTAATAATTAATAAAAAATAAACAATTA
>JBAWWQ010000215.1:0-2983 GCA_037146655.1 Chlamydiota bacterium
TAAATAGTCTTTCAGTCAATTCTAATAATAATGAGTTATCTTTTATAACCTCCGTTTAATAGATTTAAAAAAGCAAATTTATTTAATGTTTTGTAAAACCTAATGATTGTTGGTGGATAAAATATTTTTTTAATAGACTTAGGCTTTGTAAAGCTTATATAATCCTGCATTGTAAGCATTTATAAGGGCGTTTCCATGAAACTTATTCTTTCTAAACCACGTGGCTTTTGTGCAGGCGTTGTTAGAGCTATCGATACTGTTGAAAAAGCCCTAGAACTATGGGGAGCTCCTATCTACGTTAAACATCAGATTGTTCATAATCGTCATGTTGTCAAAAGATTAGAGGATAAGGGGGCTATTTTTATTGAAGATGTTAATGAGGTACCTGAAGGGGCTCGTCTCATTTACTCAGCTCATGGGGTATCGCCAGAAATTAGAAAACAAGCAAAGCAAAGAAAATTACAAGAAATTGATGCTACATGTTCTCTTGTAACAAGGATTCATTCCGCTGCAAAAAGATTTGCTACTAAAGGTTATCAAATTCTTTTAATTGGTCATCGCAATCATGTAGAGATCATCGGAACAGCAGGGGAAGCTCCTGAAGTGACAACAATTATTGAAACAGTTGAAGATGTAGAAAAACTTACGTTTTCTCCTGAACAAAAACTTTTTTATGTGACACAAACAACTCTTAGTATTGAAGACATACAAGATATTACAAAAGCGCTAGAAACAAAATACCCATCGATTGAAACTTTGCCAACTTCATCCATTTGCTATGCTACAACTAACAGACAAGTTGCTATTAAACAGATCGCTTTAGATGTAGAACTAGTTCTTGTAGTAGGAGATCCAACAAGCTCTAATTCTAATCGACTGCGTGAAGTAGCAGAGCATCAAGGTATCCGATCTTATCTTATCAACAGTTTTAAAGAGATAGACCCTATGTGGTTAAAAGGCATTCAAACACTTGGGATGTCTGCTGGAGCTTCTACCCCAGAAGAGATTGTTCAAGAGTGTATAGAATATTTAGTTAAGCTTGGTGTAAATCAAGTAGAAGAGGTCAGTGTTATTGAAGAAAATGTATTTTTCCAACTGCCTAAAGAACTGCAGCTTATTTAATATTTTTTAGACGATTGTAAATTTTATCTATTCCTTAATTTTTTTATAGACTATAGATTGTTTTTTAAAAGAAAGATCTGGTCTATATGTCTAAAGTCAAACCGTTTTCTAGTAAAATCACAGAACTTGATAAAGGAACCATGAAGCAAGTGCTCACCCTAAGTGATGTATTTGCTGTTGGTTATGGAGATTTAGGTTCCTCCATCTATTATGCTTTAGGGATCACGGCGTTATATGCACTTGGAGCTACACCTATATCGTTAATGATTGCTGGGTTTGTATTTGCTTGTACAGCTTTAACCTATGCAGAAATGTCTTCTATGACCATGGCAGCTGGGGGATCTACAAGTTTTACAAGGTATGCAATCAATGATCTAGTATCATTTATTGCAGGATGGGCTCTTTTATTAGATTTTATTGTGACAATCGCTATTTCTGCTTATGCAGCAGTGCCTTATCTTTCTTATTTTTTTCCGATATTTAAAGAGCCATTTTTTAAAATACTTTTTTCAATCATTATCATTGGTGGACTTCTTTTATTGAATTTTTTTGGTTCTAAACATTCTACAAGGCTTAGTTGGATCTTAACAACACTCACCATTGTTACACAAATTATCATTGTCACAATTGGGGCTTTTTGCTTAGTACATATGGGAGAACTCATTCGCCACTTAAAAGTAGGTGAAGGAACTCTATGGTCTCCTACTTGGAAAGAATTTTGGAAAGGTACAGCTATGGCCATGGTTGCTTATACAGGTATCGAATCCATGTCTCAGCTTACATCTGAAACAAAAAAACCTGCTAAAACAGTTCCAAGAGCGATTTTAATTGCTATGGTCCTTTTAATTGTGATGTATCTAGGGATTTCTATAGTAGCTTTATCAGCTGTTACACCCCAAGTATTAAGTACAACATTTTTAGAAGACCCTGTTTCTGGTATCGTAAGTGCACTTCCTTTTGGAAAAACTATTCTAGGGCCATGGGTCAGTATTTTAGGGGCAATTATTTTGATTGTTGCAGCTAACGCTGGACTTATAGGTGCATCTAGAGTTGCTTTTAGAATGGGAGAGTACCATCAGCTACCAAGGTTCTTGTATCGTCTGCACAGTCGGTTTAAAACCCCTATAATCGCTTTGTCTGTTTTCGCAGGGCTCGCTTCTATAATCATTATATGGAGTAGGGGCCACCTTGATTTCTTAGCAGACATTTATAATTTTGGGGCTATGCTTGCATTTTTTAGTGCTCATATCTCTCTGATCTTTTTGCGATGTAAAAAACCTGACCAAGTAAGACCTTTTAAAATCCGAGGTTGTATAAGCTTTGGATCAGGCAAGAGCATCCCACTATCTGCCATCATTGGAGCACTTGCAACTTTTTGTGTATGGCTAAGTGTTGTGATTTTAAAGCCAGAGGGTCGCTACCTAGGAATTGCATGGCTCACTTTAGGGCTTATTATGTATCTTATGTATCGTAAAAGAGAGAAAATTGCCCCTATTCCAACACTTGAAATTGAAAAAATCCAGATGCCTGAATATCACAAGCTTTCTTTTAAGCATCTACTGGTTCCTCTACGTGGTGGAGAGTATATGGAAACCTTTCAGATCGCTTGTCAAATGGCAAAGCAGTATGGAGCAGATATTACTGCAATTAATGTGATTGAAATTCCTTTTTCTATCTCAATTAACACACCTCTTTATTATAAAATGAAACAAGCGGAGATTTGCATGAAACGGGCTGAAGTCGTTGCAAGAGAGGTTGGAGTACATATGCAGATGGAAATTATTAGATCAAGATCTACTGCGAAAGCTATTATAGATTTTGCAAAAGAAGGGGATTTTGATTTAGTTGTTCTAGGATCAAC
>JBAWWQ010000216.1:0-2981 GCA_037146655.1 Chlamydiota bacterium
AGAAAGCGTCTTTAAGACTAGCTGTGAGGGTAGGGTCAATATGTGAGGAAGAAGGGGAGAGGGGGCTTGCTCATTTTCTTGAGCATATGGTTTTTAGAGGAACCCAAAATTATTCTGATGGAGAGGTTGTAAGTTATCTAGAGTCGATAGGAGCCCGCTTTGGAGCAGATACGAACGCTTATACTACTTATGATGAAACTGTTTATATGTTTGAAGTGCCTTTAGATAAAGAAGGAGCTTTAGATAAAGCTTTATCAATTTTAAGTGAGATGGCTATGCAGGCAAATCTCGCTACAGAGCAACTTGAAATAGAAAAAGGCGTTGTACTAGATGAGTTAAGGATGAGAGGGGGTCTAGTTCAAGATCGTATTACAAAAAAAATACTTGAAGTGTTTTTACAAAATAATCTGTATGGGGAAAGAAGTCCAATAGGGTTAGAAAAGGTGATTCAAGAATGTACTCACGAGAAACTCTATAATTTTTATAAAAAATGGTATCACCCTAAAAATATGGCTATTGTTGCTACAGGGGATTTTAATGGGACTGCTGTAGAAGCTTCTATTCACAAGTATTTTGATAAAGCTGGTTTAAGTGAGCAGACAGTCTATGAAAGACCACACATTGAGCCTTTTCAAGAAGACGAGGTTGTTATCCATGAAGATCCTGAAATGACCATGTCTTATTTAGTGCTGGGTAATTGGCGACCAAATTTAACAATTGATACAGAGGAAGATTTTAAAACTAGTGTGATAGATGATCTTATTGCATCGATTGCAAACCGCAGACTGCAAGCATTAACTCAGCAAGACAATCCTCCTTTTAAAGGTGCGGGTTTGTCTTTTAACCAAGCGGTGAAGCCAGCAACACTGACTATGGGTGTTTGTGCATGTTGGGATGAGGCTCCTTTGCAAGGGCTGCAAGAATTGCTCTCTAGTTATAAATCTATGCAAAAGCAGCTTTTTACACAAAGCGAGTTTGATATCACCTTGATAAATGCGAGATCTCAACTAGAAAGCGCTTTAGAAAATGGCAATACTCATAAAAATAAAGACTACGTGGAAAGATATGTATCTCATTTTTTACATAGTAGTCCCTTAATCTCTTTTGAAGACGAAGCACTTCTTTCTTTAAAAGTATTAGACGCTCTTACGTTAGAAGAGATTAACGTGAGAAAAAATCAGCTTTTAAATCATGCGCATCATAAGCTTATTTATATGCCATCAAATGCGAAAGGTTTTCTTTCTAAAGAAGATCTTATGTCTTCTTTAATAAGTTTGGATGAGAAAGAGCTAGTAGAGAATAAGAGCGCAGTATTAGCTATTAATAGCTTGTTACCCAAGGGGACTATTGATAAAAATCAAATATTTGAGGGTACTGAGATTAAGAAGATTGTTTTAGGTAATGGGATGCAAGTGTATCTTCAAAAATCCAATTTAAAAGAAAATCATTTTAATTTTAAACTAGAAGCACCTAAGGGAATATCATCTTATGATGAGTCTTCGATTTATTCAGCGATGTATGCCTGTCATTATGGCCAAAGCTCAGGACTTGCAGGCCTTTCTAGCTTTGAGCTCCAAGATGCTCTAGCTGGCAGGCTTGTGAACCTCAGTTATTACATGGGATATAACAATCGAGTGATTTCTGGCAGTTCTACTGCAAAAGATGCTCAAATGCTTTTTAAACTTTTGCAGGCTTTATTTGTTCAGCGCACCTATAGAGATGAGGCTTGGAAACAAGCTATGAAGAGTATTGATGAATATATGGTTACAAAAGAGAGTAATTCTTCTATCAAGTTTTTACAGAAAATTTTACGTTGTAACAGATCTAATCACTATTTCTTTGCAGATTACAATTCAGAAAAAATTTGCCAAGAGAACGCGCAAAAAATCTTAGGAGAGTTTTTTTCCAATCCCTCAGAGTTTGTTTTAACAATAGTAGGCGATTATCCTGAGGAGGATATTAGAAATTATCTAGAAACCTACTTAGCCTCTATACCAACTAGTGAAGAGACATTCCCTGAGCCTATTGTAACAAGTTTTAAATTCCCTGAAGGAGTGCACGAGTGCTTTTTAGACTACGTAGGAGCTACTCAAGAAAGCTCTATTAACCTTACATCACCTATTGATATTGAAGGTTTGAATCAAGACTATTCTGATTTTTATAAAATCGAACTTGCTAAAACAATTATTCAGGCAAGGCTATTAAAAACTTTAAGAACGGAAGCTGGTGAAACTTATGGGGTTCAAGCCCAAGAGGAGTTTCCTTTTTACCCTTCTATGGCATCAGCTTCTTTTGCCATTAATTTTTCAGCCTCTCCGGAACAAGTGAAGTCCATGACTGAACTTACTTTAGATGAGCTTAAAAAAGTTGAATTGGTGCCACCAACCTCTGATGAGCTTAAAAAGGCTTTAGAAATTTATAAGCATAGCCAAAGTAAGGCTTTAAATACTAACCAAGGTAAACTTCAGAGGATTAGTGATAATTTAACCTTTGGTAAAGAGTTAGATAGTTACTTAGAAGACTCTTTGAAAACACCTTCTCAAATTGAGGTGCATGAAGTGATGAAGCGTCTTATCAACCTAAGCAATTATACGCTACATGTGAAAAATCCAATAGCCTCCAAGTAGAGGGTAGAAGTAGGGGAGTCTCTTATAAATAGGTTCCCTCTATTAGCTGCTTTATATTACATGATACTATACTACTAGTCTATATCCTGAGAATCAGCTTTTCTTTTGCGTAATGCTCCGTCTCCCAGCTCGTTATAGGCTTGAGTAAACGCCTGACTGAAATTTTTATATTGAGCGTGCTCACGTATAGGTATTTTTCGAACCTTTCGCCAGGCACTCATGTCGAGAGTCTTGCCTGCAGGAACTTGCTTTACGAAATCGCGATATCCTCGCGCATCGACACAACAAAACTATTATTTTACTATGTATTTAAAAACAAGAGGCACGTTAACCCCGCCTTGAAAGACAGGATTT
>JBAWWQ010000217.1:0-2954 GCA_037146655.1 Chlamydiota bacterium
TTATTTAGAAAATGTCTCCATGACTTCTCCTAGATTATTCTAGTCACTTATCTATTAATCACCAACAACAAATTTCAAGAGGCAGTATTGAATTCTCCTATGAGAATTTAAAAAAAGGCCATAAGCATGATAAAAGCCATCACCCCCATCCCAACATCCTCTATCAAAGTAACAGTAGATAAAGGCACATTTAACACTGTCCCCATGCAAACGCACCTTGTATCAAGTCCATTTTTTAAAGATTGAATCACACCAATAGAGCCCAGCACCATCAAAATCACCGTTATGCTATACGTTAAAATAGGGCAAATAAAACTAAGATAGGCAAGACCCAACGCAAGTTCAATAAAAGGATAAAAATAGCCATAGGCAGCTACCTTTTTTGCAAGTAAATCATATAGACGAAACCCTGTAACAAACCCTGCGAGATTAAAGAGTTTAAACATTGCAAATATGCAAAAAAACAACCCCATAAAAAAATGCATACCTTGATAGCTGCTTTTTTTCTGCCCATAGGTAAGGGCAGTTGCTGCTAAAAATGTAACCAGCAGTAAAACAATAAGGGGCCAATAATCTTTTATACTTTTTTTCTCATCCATTTTTTGCTCAAGCTAAATTTTTTTCTAAAATGTATAATCTACACTCACAACTCCTGAAACAAAACTAGAAGAATTTCTTCCCCATACAGAAAACCAAACGCCTGCAATAAATCCTAAATTAGAATTAACGTTATATTCAATTGCAGGAGCTAAACTGACCTGCTCATTAAATGGAGATCCAACAGATGCTAAAGCATTATTTTTATCCACTCCTGGATAACCAGAAAATGTAGTTTTGGCTCCATAATTATAAACTATATCAAGTGCAGCCACCCAATGTTGATTAAAGCTAAATTCATAACCAAAGTCTAAACCAAACGTCTGACCTGGATGAACTGTCCCGTTTGTTCCATAACCACCACCATAAGTATTAAATCCCTTCACGTGGACATTACTTGGCAGGCCATAAGTTAATGAAAGACGAAAAGCCATAGGATGCGTTGCCATCCACCACCATACAATCTTACTTGTGTTTAAAGAAATTTTTGTTACGTAAGATCCTGATCCTGTCGCATCTACTCCTCCCTTTTCAGGGTTGAGCTTTTGATATTTCCCTGTTGGAAATGATTCTTGAATAGAAATTAACAGCGCTGGTGTATAGGGTTTTTCTGCAAACAAACCAAATCCTAACCCGATAGGTAAATCACCGATATTGATAGAAGACTGCCCATTTTGACTATTATAAATCCCTTGAACCTGAAAAGTAGCCTCCATCCAATGTGTAATCCCAACAATTCCTGCTACAAGTGGATTTAATGTAAATAAATGGTTAGGAACATGCTCGAATTTGCCGCTATTTGTATAAACTCCATAATTATCTGTCATAAATAAGTAAGGTTGCAAGTTAACATATCCCCCTGGAAGAATATGTGCAGATGGCGCTAGTAAAGGACCTGTATACCAAGGGTTAAACATTTCCTTAGCTTCATTAAAGGTCTTTTCTGCATCTTCTAGCTGCCTTTCAACCTCTTCTCTAGAGGGTCTATTGTTAAACACTTCACCATAAACCCCTATAAAACTTAAAACCCCAACGCCCAATAAAAGCAAATATTTTCTCATAAATCCCCTATGTAAAAACTACAGATATAGTCAGATTCACCAATTAGTTCAAGATTTGTTTAGCTATTGATTTGCAAAAAAAAACCAGATTGCTATAAGAAAATTAAATCCCCTACCCACAAAAAGAGGTTTTTTATGAGTCAATCTAACAATTCTGTACCTCCGCCATCGTACCATGACGAATTCAAAAAAAGTGTAGATTTGTTTGAGCAAAGTTTACAAGCTTACCAAAAAGCAGATGGACCCAATATCCAAGCCAAATTTAAAGAAGTGATGGATAAAACATCTCATATTATGGATGAAACTGCGCCGCAATTTCTTAGCGACTTTGGTCAAAAAAAACTCCAAACCTTGCAGTCTGACTATAAAAATTTTAGTCAAAGCGCTTCTTCAGAGATGATGAAAAAATTACAAAACGATATCAACAGCCTTAAAAAAGAACTCTGATTTTAAAATCCTTTTTTCAAGCACCTATATTACAAGGTGAGTTTTTAAAAAACTCACCTTATGCATCAAAAGTTTTTTTACTTAAAAAAGCTGGGGGTTTATGGCATATCCAGACAAGTCCAGCACTTAGTATTGCATACATTAAGTAACTAATATTATCAGAAAAATAAGGACTTTTATCTGTATTAAGTCCTGCAAACACAATTAAAAACGCTATAACAACCCCTGTGCAAGCATCTCCTGCTACAAGGCCAGAAGACGCTAGTATCCCTCTTTCATGAGAAGCTTCTGATTTTTGAAAATATTTTACAATAAAAGATACGACACCCCCTACCATCATTCCAGTGCTTAAAGAAAGTGGCAAATAAAGTCCTATCGCTACTGGAAGAATAGGAATCCTTAGAAGAGCAATCATAGCTCCTATAATAATCCCGATAAATACTAGGGTAAAAGGAATCGTTTTTAAAATAACGCCTTGTGCGATCAAAGCCATTAACGATGCTTGTGGAGCTGGCATCTGTTTAGATCCAAAACCATAGGCTTGGTTAAGTAGGTATAGAGTTCCAGCAATAGCAATTGCCGGCAGCAGAGTCCCTATCATCTCTCCAATTTGTTGAGCTCTAGGGGTGGCGCCTAATAAATACCCTGTTTTAAGATCTTGAGATGTCGTGGAAGCTAAAGCTATAGCAACATTAACAACGATACTCATCGTTAAAGCTGAAATTAAATACATCCTTTCAGTCCATCCAAGGACTACAAAAATAAGACATGTAATCAAAAGTGTTGTGATCGTCATCCCAGAAGCTGGGTTAGAAGTGCTACCAACAAGACCTACAGTAATTGAGGTAA
>JBAWWQ010000218.1:0-2950 GCA_037146655.1 Chlamydiota bacterium
GTTGTAAATATATTTACCAAGTTTATCATATTAAGAGGATTATTGGGTTTAAAATTGTCCTCCCATTGCAAAAAAGAATCGTTTTTTTGGATCGTTTCCAGCATGAACTGGGAACGCATACCCTACGATAACAGGGGTTCTTGGGGACACCTCTAGACGTAGACCTACCCCATAACTCATCCTTAATTTGCCAAAGTCAAACTGCCTATCGCTGATGGAGCCACTATCAAAAAAGACAAAGGCATCAATAGGCTTATAAATATTTTGTAAGTATTCAACAGAGAATAGGAAAGAAGAGATACCCCCAGTTGGTTCATCAGTAGGTTGCCCTTCATCATTAAGGAATTTTGGACCTATTTTAAAGGCTTTATAACCACGAACAGAACTGTCACCACCTAAGAAGAAGCGTTCACTTAAAGGAAGATTTTCAAAAGTTCCATTACCACCAAAGAGATAAATATACTTAGCGTCTAATCTTGTTTTTAAGGTTCCTTTTCTCCACACAGGATAGTAGTAGTTATTAATGAAAGCTAGCCTTGTGAAAGGAAACATTTTTTGATGACTATCATGGCGACTTACACCCGCTAATTCTAGTTCAAGAACAGAGCGGAGACCTCGTGAGGGTTTAAATGAGTTGTTTGTCGAATCAAAATTTATACTTGCTGTAACACCAGAAACCAGACCACTGTTTTTCTGTTGCTCTAATGCCTCTGCTCCTGCGTCTTTCTTAATATGGATAATCGCATTATTAATACGGTATTTCCATCCATGAGTTAGGTAAGGAGTAAAAGGGTAGTTAGCATAGAGAGAGAATCCTAAATTGTCGATCAGGTAGTCTTTAGATTGCAATCTGCTTTTGGAATAAGAAGCATCAAATCCAAATCTCCATAAAGTATCTCTAAAATAAGGTGTCATCCATGAAATACTGTAGCTAGATTCTTTTTTACCCCAACTAGCTCTTGCGTGGGCGTATTCACCACCCCCTCTTAGGGCAGACAGGCTTTTCCAGAATTTTCTTAATCCTTTATAATTAAAGTTAGTTTCTCCTAGATCAAACCCCCCATAAATAGAGTCGACAGAGCTGAATCCAAAAAATAGGCTAGCATTACCTGTTGTTGTTTCTTCAACTTCGATAATTACATCGCGATAATTTGCTCCTAAACCCTTATCGTCAGCTGTTCGTATGGCATAGACGTTTACAGATTTAAAATAACCCAGAGCCTCTAGATGCATTTGGGTAGACTTAAGTTTTCTAGAATCAAAAACTTCACCAGGGATTAAAAGAGATTCGTGAAGAATGACACTTGTTTGCGTTTGAATATTGCCTAAAACACGAATCATTCCAATTTTAAATTGCTCGTTTTCTTCAATCTGCAAATGAAGGTTATAAACAGGTTCTGAGTGAATAAGTTCTAAAGAGTATTGAACGTCAGCTTCAATATGTCCTTGTTTGCCGTAAAGATCTTTAATCTCTTGAATGGATTTACGCAGCTTTTCAGGGGAGTAGATGCTATTGTCATGAATTAAGAGTGCTTTTTGGACTTCATCATTGGTGAGTAGAGTATTGCCAGCAAATGTGATTTTTCCAAAATGGAAAATAGGACCTTTGTAAGCTTTAACAACAACAGAGACTCCAGCCTCACCATCTTTTGTCTGGATAGTGATTTTAGCATCAGCGTAACCTTCGTTTTGCAAGTAGTCTACAATAATTAATTTATCATGTTCTAGAGCTTCTTCATGATAAATCCCTTTTCCTGTAAGCCAGCTTGTAAAGAGATTGTATTTTTTTGTATGGATCATTTCGAGGATTTCACTTTCTTCTTTTTTGCTAAAGCCTTCGAAAGATAGTAGTTTTACATGACCACTTCGCCCTTCATGGATGGTAATTGTGATGTCCATTTCGTTTTTGTCAGCGATAGGAGTGACGACGTATTGTAAATCAGCTTCAAAATATCCCTTTTTTATATAAAATTCTTTGAGTTTATTAAAGGCTCGGTTGAATTCATCTCGGTTAAATACAGAATCAGGTTCGATTCCCAGTTCATGAGAGAGTGTGTGTGTTTTGAATTTCTTATGAACAAATTTAATATGTCGGATAATAGGCTTTTGCCATACGCGAAGAGTAATATAAATATCGCCATTTTTCATTTCTAATGAAGGCTCAACACGATCATATTCTTGAGAAAGTGTTTTTAAATCTTGGTCAAAAGTGATTTGAGAAAAGGGGTCGCCTACTTTTGTATTAATTTTACCAAGGATTTGAGTAGGATTAAAGTGTGTGCCTGCATTTAGGCTTTCCATTTTTATTTTGATGCCAGCTACATTCTTTTGTTCGTAGGCTTCAATGGTTGGTTGTTGCGCTGCCGCAATATAATGCATAGGCGCTGTAGATAGAATCAAAGGTGTGATATAAAGAAGGAATTTTTTGTTCATTAAATATAATAGGGTTATGTATGGTCAACTAGATGGCGAATTATAGGCAACGTCTCACAATAAAAGCAAGAAAACCATTTTTATCTCAGCAATTCCTGCAATTAATTTTTCTCAATTTTTTACTAAAAATGATGCTTTTCATATAGAGATTTTTTATTGCAAAATACACGCATTACAATGATGCAAGAGAGCTAAAAAACTAATTACTGGAGTGGCTGGTTTTTATCCCAAAGGAAAAACAGCGATTACATAATTTAATTGATCCTGTTGGACACGTGCAAACCCTGTCTTTCAAGGCGGGGTTAACGTGCCTCTTGTTTTTAAATACATAGTACAGTAATATTTTTACCATGTCGATGCGCGAGGATATCGCGATTTCGTAAAGCAAGTTCCTACAGGCAAGACTCTCGACATGAGTGCCTGGCGAAAGGTTCGAAAAGAACAGGTCGAAAGTACCCTCCGAAGCTACCCTTCGATAACCAAGTTGGGCGCCGTAGGAATCCTCTTTCTTTAGGGA
>JBAWWQ010000219.1:0-2937 GCA_037146655.1 Chlamydiota bacterium
TTTTTCTTTATCTGTTTTTTATTTTTTATATAGGCTTTATAGACTTGTAGCAAAAGCTAATCTACGGATTATTCTATAGGAAAGCGTCTCAAGAAATCTGATTTATCTTTTTGTCATTATAACAACAAGTGCTTGATCGTAGGGATAACTATAACAATTTTCAGGAACTTCTATAGGGATAAGGTGCTCTTTAAAATCCACATAGGGATTTAAGATGATTTCATTAAAAAATCTTTCTTCTTCAAACTTTGAGGTAGGAGTATCTACTGAATAAGAGCACCTAGACCCCTCTTTCATATGCTTTTTTAAACAAATCTGTAAAAACTCAAAAAAACGGTCTACCTCAGCTTCTTTAGAAGGCCTAAAATCCACTTCATGAAGCTTACCTTTAAACTCTGCCAAGATCTGATGTGTAATCAACCTTTCTTTTAGCAAACGAGCTAAAACAGCCTCCCATTGCCTTTCTGTGATACTCCCTTTTTTTCTTAAACCCTGAAAAAAAGGAAGAAAATGGTTAGGATCAATCGACTTTTTATTCTGAAGATTCTTAAAAAAATAGTCTAAGTCCTGATCTCGATATTTCATGTGTTTTAAAAAAGGAAACTTCTGTTTTAACTTAGTGATAAGTTTTTTTCCCTGCTTTAAAGCTAAAGAAGCAAGGCTTTCTATTTCTTGACAAGCCTTAGCATCTAAAGCACTTTCTAAAGGTGTATCATCAAAAAAAATCGTATCAAATACACCCAACTTTCCTAGCGCATTTTGCCATGTATCTTCAATAATAGTAATGTTATGATAAGCTTTTGCCCACTGCCGAGCTTTATTTGCAACTATTGGATGATACTCAATAATAGTATGACTTCTTGGATGGTGCTCTTGAATAAATGTAGCCGCATAGCCGCACCCAAACCCCACTTCTAAAACATCTCCCTCTGGTTTTAAAGCCTCTATGCAAGCTTGCATATAAGGTTTTTGCCAAGGCATCATAATAGCAAGAAGTTTATCTTTTATAAGGCACTCTTCATTAGCACTATCTTTAAAAAAATGCACCTTACATGGTTTTTTCTTTCTATGCATCTACACCAATTTCACACTAGAAGAATAGCCGGATGTTCTAAGTATTTTTTAACAGTTTGTAAAAATAGAGCAGCATCTGATCCATCTATCACACGGTGATCACTTGACAACGTCAGGGTCATAACTTTACCGGAAACGATTTTCCCTTCTTTAACAGTTGGAACCTCTCTCACTCCCCCTACAGCCAAAATCGCTGCTTGCGGCGGATTAATAACTGCAACAAAATCATCAATCCCATACATCCCTAAATTAGAAACAGTAAACGATCCACCTTGATATTCATAAGACTCTAATTTTCCTTCTTTAGCTTTTTTAGCTAAGTATTTAATTTCAGAAGAAATCTCCCCAACATTTTTATAATCTGTATAACGCAAAATGGGCGTAATAAGACCTCCTTCTATACTAACAGCTACAGAAATATCAATTGTCTTAAATCGAATGATCTTTTGAGTGACTGAATCATACCCACTATTAATGATTGGATGAACTTTTAAAGCAAGAGCGCAAGCTCTCACAATAAAATCATTGAGTGTAAGCTTGATCTCACAAGTTTTAAGCTGCTCTCTTATATCTAAAAGCTCGTCCATGCAAATAGTTTGTCTTACATAGAAATGAGGGATAAACATCTTAGACGCTTGTAATCTTTCTCCTATCACTTTTCTCATAGGAGAGAGTGTTTCTTCCTCATAACTTCCAGCGCCATCACTAGGTGGCGTTTTTCTTCCAAAAGTTGCTGGGGCATCTGGCTGAGAAAGATTTAAATCTTCTGATGTAATCCTTCCGCTTGGACCTGTTCCAACAACACTTGCTAAATCAATCCCCTTCTCTTTAGCAAGTTTTTTAGCGAGCGGTGATGCTAAAATCCGATCACTCACTTGATCCCTTGGCCATTCAAACTTATAATTTTGCAAAGGTGGCGCGGGTGTAAATGCCGGCTGAGTAAGCCCCACCGTATTCATCTCTGCCTTGGGGGCTGCTTCCGTAGTTTCAAGTTTAGGTGTCGCTTGAGCTTTTATAGTCTCAATCACCCCTTCAGGTTTATAACCCTCTATACTTTCATCTTTAGATTCTGTAAAAATAGCTACCGCTTGATTAACAACTGCTTGCCCTTGTTCAGCTACAAGAATTTTACGTAAATATCCATCATCTAAAGCATTATACTCAGCTGTAGCTTTGTCTGTAGCTACTTCAAAGAGAACTTCTCCAGCTTTAACAAACTCTCCTTCTTTTTTCATCCATTTAACAATCGTCCCGTTTTCCATTGTAGGGGATAACTTAGGCATGGTCAGCGTAGTTGGCATACGATCTTTCTCCGGAATTTAACGTAAAACTTCTTCTATAGCCCTTAGGATCTTTTCCTTAGTAGGCAACGTTTCTTTTTCTAACATCTTAGCATAAGGCATAGGGGTTTCTTTTTGACATATTCGAATAATAGGGGCATCTAAAAAGTCAAAACAATGCTCTTGAATTTGAAACCCTATCTCTGCGCAAATCCCTGCAAATTTATGTCCTTCTTCTACCACAATACATCTATGTGTTTTTCTAACAGAATTTACAATAGTTGCAATGTCTAACGGTTTAATTGTTCTAATATCAATCAGCTCTACTTTAATACCTTTTTTGGCAGCTTCTAAAGCCGCACTTTTGCAAATATTAAACATTCTAGAATATGAAACAATTGTTAAGTCGCTCCCTTCTTGAACAACTTTAGCCTTCCCTATTTCAACAAGATAAGGTTCTTTTGGAATAACCATCTTGGTTCCATATTCAAGTTCATTTTCTAAAAATAAAACAGGATTTGGGTTACGAATAGCACTTTTTAAAAGCCCTTTCGCATCATAGGGATTACTTGGCGCCACAAAA
>JBAWWQ010000220.1:0-2930 GCA_037146655.1 Chlamydiota bacterium
ATATAGAAAGAAAACGACTTGCGATTGGATGACATAAATAGAGGGCCTAAGGAAAAGATTCTCATTAAATCTTTGCTTATCATATAAAAGATTTTTAGAATAAATGGATTTTTTAAAGAGGGTATATGGGAGCGGAAAAAACAAGACTACAAGAAAATCATGTAAGACAAGCTTATTGGCAGAAATGGGGCCCTTATGTCACTGAGCGTCAGTGGGGAACTGTTAGAGAAGATTATAGTCAAAATGGTGACGCTTGGAATGCGTTTGACTTTCAGCAATCCCATTCAAGAGTTTATCGATGGGGAGAAGATGGGATAGCTGGCATTTGTGATACACATCAACAGCTTTGTTTTGCTTTAACTCTTTGGAATGGAAAAGATCCTATTTTAAAAGAAAAGCTTTTTGGGTTATCTAATACTCAAGGTAATCATGGTGAAGATGTTAAAGAGTGTTATTATTATCTTGATAATACTCCTACGCATTCATATATGAAATATCTTTATAAGTATCCACAAAGTCTATTTCCTTATTCAGACCTTATTGCGCAAAATGCTCAGAGAAATCAAAGTCAAAGAGAATATGAACTTTTAGACACGGGTGTTTTTAATGAAGATCGATATTTTGATGTTTTTATAGAGTATGCTAAGGTTTCACCTAGAGATATTTTTATTTATATTACTGTGCATAATCGAGGAGCTGAAAAGGCTAGATGTCACGTTATTCCGACAGTCTTATTTCGTAATACTTGGAGCTGGGATGTAAAAAGTAAAAGACCTCTTATGCAGACAGAGCAAAGTCTGCCAGGTTTTAGTACAATTGTTTGTGAAAAAGAAGGCTTTGATACCTACAGGCTATATGGGAAAGAACCTCAAGAGATGCTTTTTACAGAGAATGAAACAAATTTTAAAAAGCTTTTTGGAAGAGATAATAAAGCTTCTCATGTGAAAGATGGGTTTCATGAGTATGTAGTTCATGGTAACAAAAAAGCAGTGAATCC
Organism: Chlamydiota bacterium; assembly: GCA_037146655.1. Classification (GTDB taxonomy): domain Bacteria; phylum Chlamydiota; class Chlamydiia; order Chlamydiales; genus JBAWWQ01. Next base: position 998 of record JBAWWQ010000220.1, read on the forward strand.
AGAGAATAGAGGGACAAAAGGGGCTTTTCACTATGTGCTAGATATTGAGCCCAAAAGTAGTCAAAAAATAACCCTGCGTCTAACAAAACATCTTACTCAAGAAGACCCACTCTCTGGAGCTGATACCCTTTATAAGACAAGAGTGTTAGAGGCAGATGAGTTTTATGATGAGATTATCTCAAAGAATTTAACAAAAGAGCAGCGTAGTATAGAAAGGCAAGCGTTAAGTGGAATGCTTTGGAATAAACAGTTTTATTTATATCCGGTTGATCGGTGGTTAAAAGGAGATGGTAAAGAACCTATTGTAAGGAATAATTCACGTAATAAAAACTGGATACATCTTTACAGTGAAGATATCTTGTCAATGCCGGATAAGTGGGAGTATCCTTGGTTTGCTGCGTGGGATTTGGCGTTTCATGCCCTGCCTCTTTCGAGGGTCGATCCTGAGTTTGCTAAAAAGCAGCTTTCAGTGATTACAAGGGAATGGTTTATGAATCCAAGTGGTCAGCTGCCGGCTTACGAATGGAATTTTAGTGATGTCAATCCTCCAGTGCATGCATGGGCTTGTTGGCGTGTTTATAAAATTGAACAAAAGGCTACAGGCCAAGGTGATCTTAAATTCTTGGAGGCTGTTTTCCAAAAGCTTCTTTTGAATTTTACTTGGTGGGTCAATAGAGAAGATAAGGATGGTCGAAATGTGTTTCAAGGAGGGTTTTTAGGTCTCGATAATATTTCTGTGTTCAATAGAAGTGAGAAGCTGCCACAAGGGGGTGAGCTTTATCAGTCTGATGCTACTAGTTGGATGGGGATGTTTGCTGCAATTATGCTAACAATTGCCATTGAGCTTGTAAAAACTAATCCTGTGTATGAAGATATAGCAAGTAAGTTTTACTTGCATTTTCTCTATATTTCAAAAGCTATTAATTATGCTGATGAGTTTACTCCATCGCTTTGGAATGAAGAAGATGGTTTCTATTATGACATCTTGATGCTGCCTCAAGGGGGGTCAAAACAGCTTAAGGTAAAATCTCTTGTCGGCCTTATGCCACTTCTTGCTGTTATGGCTGTTGAGATGGAAGATTTGCAGAGAATGAAACACTTTTGTAAAAGGCTTTCATGGTTTGAAGATCATAGGCCAGAACTTTGTGCACAAGTTGCACCTATGAAAACACCAGGTGTTAACGGAAGAAGACTTGTATCGATAGTTGCTCCAGATAGGCTTCGTAAAATTTTAAAAGTCCTTTTAGATGAAAAAGAGTTTTTAAGCCCTTATGGAATCCGTTCGATTGCTAAAAGTCATGGAGACCATCCGTATGTGCTTGATGTAGGAGATTGTCATTATAGTGTTGACTATGAACCAGGAGAGTCTACTAATAAACTTTTTGGAGGTAACTCTAATTGGAGAGGGCCTATATGGATGCCGATCAATATCTTACTTATCGAATCCCTTCAAAAATTCCATTATTATTTGGGGGATGATTTTAAAGTAGAATGCCCAACTGGATCAGGTCATTTTATGCATTTATGGGAGGTTTCTCAAGAGCTTTCTAGAAGATTACTTTCAATTTTTACCTGTGATAAAGAAGGGGTGAGACCTGTGTTTACAGGTAAGAAAAAGTTTCAAGATGACCCTTATTTTAAAGAGTATATTTTATTTCATGAGTATTTTCATGGTGATACAGGAGAGGGACTTGGAGCGTCTCACCAAACAGGATGGACGGGGCTTATCGCAAAGATCCTTCATCAATTAGGAGAATATAATGATAATTAAAAAAACGCATTATATTTAATTAATTTAAATAACTATTTTTATCTTTATAAAGTTTTTTTATTATGATATATAAAGTTTATATGTGAAAACTTAACAGTTTTAGAATACCTATGGATAAAGAGAGTGAGTTTAGCTATTTAAATTTAGGAAACTTAAGTTTTA
>JBAWWQ010000221.1:0-2925 GCA_037146655.1 Chlamydiota bacterium
CTGATTTTTCTCGATGGGACTCAAGTTGCTCTTGCTCAATATCAGAATCTTCTTCCCCTCTTAAATGCTCTAAGACTTCATCAAAAGACATCTCTTGGATCATACACCCATTAATAGCCGTTACAAAATCCCCAACTTTTAATAATCCTGAATTATGAGCCGGTCCTCCCATAATCAAGTCTGAAACATAAACCCCTTCTTCATTTTCCTTTAAAACAATCCCTATCCCATGAAACTGTTTTTTTAATGCAGCACGAAGCTCAGCAGCTTCATCTGGACTATAATAGGCAGAATGAGGATCTAAACTCTTGGTCATTGCCTTCAAGATATGTAACGCTTGATAATGCTCTATGAAAGCCTCTGACTGCCTTTCCCCTTGTTCATTCTTGGGGTAGTAAAAACTCTCTACATATCTAATTCTTTTCTCGTAAAGATAGAGAAATCTTTGTTTTTTATCTGAGGTAAGAGGATGCCCTGCTTTTTTTTCTCGAAGAGCAATCATTTTATTAAATTTATAAAGAATTTTATGATAAAGCTCCTCTTCAGAACGAGGGTAATCGTGGCTAGGCTCACCTTGTGGCATAACAAAATTAGGATCTAATATCTGCATCAAAACCGCTTCTCTAATCTGACGATGCCTATCTATAGACTTAATTAATAATGTGTTAAGCTCTATGTACTTATCAAAACAATCTTTATCATAGTGTTTAATAACCTTAACAACCTCTCCATCTTTAAGCTCTAAAAACGGAGCAACCTCTTCTTTTAATAAATAAACTTTTTCATAGTCAAATTGCTCTACATAAATCTTAAAAGATCTTTTTACTATAAAGGGCGAAAACTCTTTATTTTCAATGTGATAATTAAAGATATTTTGCATATTGGAACGAATATGAGTCAATTTAAGATCTTTATCGCAATACCCCAAGAAAGGAATAGCTAAAATAATACAACAAAAACCTACGACCCAAGACTTAAAAACACTCACAAAAACTCCTTAGGCAATATAATTAACACCATGTCCTTTATTTAAATAATTAACATTTTATATGTTTTAATTAAATTAATTAAAAAATAATTAAATTAAAGTTTTAATGTTTGACAATTATTCTAATTAACATTGAATTCCCGCTAAGGACGATCAAAACTCTAAAGTCAACTAAGCGAAAGTGATAAAAAACACACCCCCACCGCTTTTTCCTTGAAATTTTTCAAAAGATCTTGGAAAATAGCGACACGCTATGCAAAGAGGATTTCTCTTTAAAGATCGAATGTTCTACAATTCTGTCGTATTTCATTAGGAAATGACTTTGCATTTAATAGTTCACCTCGCTATATTGCTTGTGTGATTGAAGAATTTTTATATCGAATTTAAGATTGAGGAGACAGGCTCGCATGCCTACAATAAATCAATTGGTTAAAACCCCGAGAATATCGAAGGTTAAACGAACAAAATCCCCTGCTATGCATAGATGCCCTCAAAGAAGAGGCGTTTGTCTACAGGTTAAAACAAAAACACCTAAAAAACCCAACTCTGCTTTAAGAAAAGTAGCATGGGTAAAATTATCAAATGGTCATGAAGTCATTGCTTACATTGGCGGAGAAGGTCACAACCTTCAAGAGCACAGTATTGTTCTCGTCAGAGGCGGAAGAGTGGCGGACTTACCAGGGGTACGTTATCATATTGTCAGAGGAGCACTGGATTGTGCTGCTGTGAAAGACCGAAAACAAGGACGATCCAAGTATGGAGCAAAACGTCCTAAATAACTCTAAAGACAAGTGAAGGAAATGTTATGGCAAGAAGGCGTCGCGCGCAAAAAAGAAAGATAGAATTAGATCCTCGGTTCGGCAGCGAGCTAGTTTCAAAATTTATTAACAAAGTCATGATGGACGGCAAGAAATCTACTGCTAGAAAAATCGTGTATGAAGCTATTGAAGCTTTAAGTAAAAAATTTCAAACTGAAGATCCTGTTGCAGTATTTGAGCAGGCGTTAGAAAACGCAAAGCCTTCACTTGAAGTTAAGTCAAGACGTATAGGTGGAGCAACTTACCAAGTACCTGTTGAGATTGCTTTTGAAAGAAGAACCTCTTTAGCTATGAAATGGGTCATTGGATTTGCTAAAGCCAAGCCAGGAAAAAGCATGAAAGACGGTTTATATATGGAGCTTTCCGATTGCTATCAGAATCAAGGTGCTTCGATTAAAAAGAAAGATGATACACATAAAATGGCCGAAGCTAACAAAGCTTTTGCTCACTATAAATGGTAATTAATAACAGCAGTCACTAAGGAAGAGACCTCAGATGGGAGAAAGACCAAAAGGCGAACAACTCAAACACGTTAGAAATATTGGCATCATGGCTCACATCGATGCTGGTAAGACCACTTGCACGGAAAGAATTCTTTATTACTCCGGTCGAGTCCATAAAATAGGTGAAGTCCACGAAGGGGCTGCTACCATGGACTACATGGTACAAGAGCAAGAAAGAGGTATTACAATTACCTCTGCTGCAACAACAGTTCAGTGGAAAGACAGTAAAATCAACATCATCGATACGCCTGGACACGTCGACTTTACAGTTGAAGTAGAGCGCTCTCTTCGAGTATTAGATGGTGCCGTAGCTGTATTTAGTGCGGTAGATGGAGTTCAACCACAGTCAGAAACTGTTTGGAACCAAGCTGATCGTTATGGAGTTCCTAGAATTGCTTTCATCAACAAAATGGACCGCGTCGGTGCCGATTACTTCTTCTGCATTAATAGCATGAAAGAAAAATTAGGAGCTAATGCCGTTGCTGTACAATGCCCTATTGGTTCTGAAAAAGATTTCTTAGGAATGGTTGACCTTGTTTCTATGAAAGCTTATCTCTTTAAAGATGAAACTCTTGGCGCCGAATTCGAAACTGCTAAAATACCAGCTGACATACAA
>JBAWWQ010000222.1:0-2890 GCA_037146655.1 Chlamydiota bacterium
ACCATAATGACCTTCAATAAGCTCTTATTTCTTGCATCTTACGAGATATCAAGGGATTAAATCTATTAAAAATAAAGGTTTTTTGGGTAAAAAGAGGTGTTTTTTAAAAAAAAACAGGTAAAAAATATTGATTTGAATGCTTTTTTTATGTAATAATAGATTATTAAAGTTAGAATAATTTAACCAGAAAGTGAAGTTTGAATTATTTTTAAAAAAAACTTACAAAAACAATAAACCCAATACATAGTCCTAATTTTTAATTTAGGATAAAAGGAGAAAAATATGTCATTCGATAATCACAGAGCAGATGAGTGTGAAGTAACAGTTATAGGAGATGCTCCTAGAAAGAAGGTTGTTTCTATCACAGAAGCAGCTAAGATTAATAACGTGACACGTCAGGCGATTTATGTTGCTATTAAGCAAAATAAATTAAAGGCTTATAAAGACACAACTCGTTGGACGATTCGTTTAGAAGATCTAGATGAATATAGAAAACAAAAGTATTCAAGAGCAAAATCTACTTTTAATGGCGAATTGTTATTTGACAATGAAGGTGGATACTATTCTGTGAACCAAGTAGCTAAAATGCTAGGCGTTCCTGCTCAGAAGATTTATTATGCTACAAGAATTGGCTTGTTGAAAGCTACTCGAAAAGGTGCTGCATGGGTTATTCATGTGAGCCAGCTTAAAGAGTACAAAGAAAGCTATCTTAGCAGAGCTCAGTCAGATTCAGCTGTAATGTAAAAATTCAGCAGATAGGCCTAATTTAGGGGGGTACCTATTTTTAGGATTTGATTTTTGCGTAGTTTTTTGGAAAAACAGTGTTCTTGCTTGCTTATGAGTTAAAAATAAATATTTACGCTTCTTTGAAGTCTTTAATTAACAACTGAATACTAGACTTGTTTAAAAAATTATTTACATAAGGGGTGAACGCTACCTTGAGTGTTATATTTTTTTTGCAAATTTCATGACGTCTGTCACCTAGTCCAAAAGCAATTCCTTCTAAGACTCGATCGTTTTGTTGTAAATACAGCTTTAAATGTATTTTCCCGACAATTTTTGGCGGCCATATTTGTGTGGCCTCAGAATACAATATAGGTGGTGAATTGCCTGTTCCAAAAGGTTCTAACAGATGTAGGGATTCTAAAAAGTCAAAGGTGAGATCTTCAAATTTTACTTTAGCATCCAAATAGAGTTTTGGGATTAGATCAGCTTCTTTAAGAGAGTGGCTAGCGGCTTCGATAAAATTAGCTGTAAAGGCTTCGATGTTTTTTTCATCTATACTTAAACCAGCTGCATAATCATGCCCTCCAAAATTAATTAAAAGATGGGAGTTGCTTTTTAGTGTTGGCAGTAGTGGGAATTCTGGGATAGTTCTTAAAGATCCTTTTCCGATTCCTTGATCAATAGCAATAATAAGTGTTGGGCGATTGTATTGTTTTGAAATGCGGGCTGTTAAAATAGGAATAATACCTGGATGCCATTTGGGAGAAGCTAGCACGATAGCTTTTTGGGTTAAAATTTCTGGATGCGCAGCGATGTAATTTTCTATATCTTCACTATCTTTTCTTTCGATCCTTTGCCTTTCTATATTATTTAGCTCTAGTTCTTTGGCTAAAGCTTCTGCTGCTGCTGCATCTTTCATGAGTAAGAGGTCTACCCCTTTAACAGGGTCTGCAATACGTCCTAGGCTATTTAGTCTTGGTGCAACTTTAGAAGCTATATCTATTGTTGTTGTGTCTTGTTCATTTACATCGCAAACATCGAGCAGTTTTGTGAGGCCAATACGTTTTGTTTTTTTCAGTTGTTTAAGCCCATAACGCACTAAGATGCGATTTTCTCCGAGGAGGCTACCCATATCCGCAATTGTTCCAAGAGCCGCTAAATCCAAATAGCGTTTAAGATCGACTTTTAATGAACTGACTTCTTTTGTTTTGATTAAATCATTAGCTAGAGCATGAGCAAGTTTAAAGGCAACGCCTACACCTGTGAGGTCTCGATTAGGATAGGTATTATGAAGAAGTTTTGGATTTAATGTTGCTATACAATGGGGGATGCCTGCAGTGGGTTCGTGGTGGTCTGTGATAATAACATCAATCCCATTATTTACAAATTCTGCAATTTCATGGCCTGCAGTCACTCCACAGTCGACTGTAATAAGAAGTTTACATCCGTGATTTAGAGCATACTGTTTTGCATCAGTTAAAATGCCCCCTGTAGAAGTATTGCGATTTGCCATGCAAAAATGGGCTTCAATTCCTATGTACCTAAGAAATTCTACGAGTAAAGCTGTTCCTGTAATTCCATCAACATCATTATCACCAAACACCAGAACAGGTTCTTTTGCTTTAAGGGCTGAGTAGATCCTAGTGACAGCTTTTTCCATATCAATAAAAAGAGCAGGGTCGAGAAGGTTGGGAAGTTTAGCATAAAGATAAGCATGGATGTCTGCAAAATTTTTAAAATTTCTTGATACTAAAACTTGAGCAATAACAGGGTGAATATTAAATTCATGAATAATGGCTTGCTGCCATTTTGGATCATTTTTCGGTTCAATCCATTCTAAAATTTGATGTTTTGAAAGATTTGTCATGAGCGATGTGGCGTTAACCTTATGTTATTATCAAAATATTAGACCCTATTATCTAGGATGTAACATCACAATTTTCAGATAGAATTGCGAAGGGTCCCACCTTCTTGTTATTCTCTTCAGAGAATAGTCCATGCAGCTGTGTGAGTCAAGGTTTCCTTTTTTAAGGAAAAACTACATGTGGATTTCTATCAGAAGAAATAATGATTTAAAAAGTTTTTGCTTAATCTTTTAGTTTACAAAAAAGTAAAATTGATAGGAAGCACCATCTACATAGAATTAAATAAATTCAGTAAATGG
>JBAWWQ010000223.1:0-2890 GCA_037146655.1 Chlamydiota bacterium
CATCTATGTTAATAGGGATTCCAAAAGAAAATAAAAATCATGAATATCGTGTAGGCGCAACGCCCTCTATTGTAGAGGCGCTTGTAAAAGCTGGGCATTCTGTACTTGTTCAAACAGATGCTGGATCAAAGCTTGGGTTTACTGATGAACTTTATGAGCAAGCAGGTGCTAAAGTCGTAGAGACTTTGGCTGAAGTTTATGTTGCAGATATGATTGTTAAGGTAAAAGAGCCTCAGCCTATTGAATATCCGCTTTTAAAAGAAAAGCAGGTGCTATTTTGTTATTTGCATTTGGCACCAGATCCTGAGCAGACAAAGGTTTTATTAGAGAAACAGGTGATAGGTATTGCCTATGAGACAATTTATGATGCTCACTATCGACTTCCTTTATTAACACCAATGAGCGAAATAGCTGGTAGGATTTCTATTCAAGCAGGGGCGGCTTCTTTGCAGATGGCAAATGGTGGCCGTGGAGTGCTTCTTGGTGGTGTTCCTGGTGTTGCGCCTGCTAATGTTTTGATTATTGGTGGAGGTGTTGTAGGGACAGAGTCTGCTAAAATGGCTATGGGGCTCGGAGCTCGGACAACTATTATGGATACAAATCTTAATCGTTTGCGTGAACTTGATTTGGTGTTTGGTGGTAGATTACAAACTTTATATTCTAATACACAAAATCTAGAAGAGCAGTTAAAAACAGCGGATCTTGTGGTGGGCGCTGTTTTAATTCCTGGGAAAACTGCCCCTCGACTTATCACAAGAAAGATGCTCAAAACCATGAAGGCTGGAAGTGTGATTGTAGATGTTGCTATTGATCAAGGAGGGTGCTGTGAAACCTCAAGGCCAACAACGCATTCTAATCCTACTTATGTTGAAGAGGGTGTTGTTCATTACTGTGTGACAAATATGCCAGGGGCTTGTGCATTAACATCAACACTTGCCTTAACAAATGCGACATTTCCTTATATGATGAAGCTTGCTAATTTGGGATACAAAAAAGCTTTGCTTGCAGATCCACTATTTTTAGAAGGACTTAATGTGTGTTTAGGTCATGTGACACACCGAGGTGTTGCTCATGATTTAGGGTATGTACATGTGGATCCCAAGGAGCTCCTTATTTAAAACTGCATGTATTTAAAGAAATAAAATTCAAACCCAAACTCTGTAAGTTTGGGTTTTTTGTTTAACATAAGTAAGATTTTCAAAATTTTGTGTTGCTCTGAAAGTATTTTCGAGCTATCATTAATTGTTTATAAATTAAATTATAAACAACTTAAGGTGAATATGACCAAGGATGAACCCAAAGATTCAAAGGCTGGTGAAATCCCCTTAGAAATAAGGAAGGCTGAAAAAAAGGATGATTTAGTGATTATTAAGATGGATCGAAGTTCTCCCATCCAAGAAGTGATGTGTAGGCAAGAGCATAAAAATTTATTTGAGAATCTGTATAAAGAGAAATAAAATCCATGATGTTAATACCAGTAGTTGTAGAAAATCCTATCGCACTTCATTTAGAAACTTATGAGCAAGCTACCTGTAGCAACTCTACCTTGTTTTGGAAAAAGCTGGATGAAATTTCCGTAGAAGAAGCCATCTCTTCTTGGTTGCCAACTTTGAGTTCTAAAACGCAGCTTAGCTATAGATCTGGTATTAAGAAACTAGTTGAGCTTGGTTGGCTTAACCCTTCTATTAGTTTACAGGAATTTGCTTTAACTAATCATGACAGTGTTATTGATCGTATTAAACTCTTTCAGAATTGGGCAGAAACTACCCGTCAGGCACGTGCGGCTTGCTATATTTCATTTACTGGATTTTTGAGCAATCGATTTGAGGGGGCTTTGAAAAAGGCTATTCCAAATAGAGAAGGGCAATTAAAAACATTTTTTAATGTTTATGAGAAGGTAAAAACACATGCAATGACTCAAGTACAGTGGATTACATTTTTTGAAGAATTAGATAAGCTCAATCCTAGAGATTCATTGATTGGAAAAGTGATTTTGCAAGGGGGAAAAAAAGTGAATGAAGTACTGACTTTGCAAACGAGCCAAATCAATTGGGATCGCTGTGAGATTGTGTTTACTCAGTCAAAAATAAAAGGCCGTAATAAACAGACTGTGATTACATATTCGGAAGGTATTATAAAAAAGCTTCGAGATTATGTTGGAAATAGAACTGGGTATGTATTTATGACTAGATCTTGCAAACCTGTTATGATTAACCAGCTAGCTATTACATTTGCAAAAGCTGGAAAAGCTGCTGGAATTCCATTTAAGGTTTCTCCTCAGGTGTTAAGAGCTTCCACTGTTACTTATCTTAAACAGCAAGGATTTCAAGACGCTGATATTATGCGTGTAACTGGGCATTCTACATTAGCAATGGTTTGCGCTTATGATAAGTCTTCGTCTTCAGACAATGTGAGTAAAAAAATAAATCTAATATCTTAGAGGTTTTTAATGAATGCAAAGAAAAACGACATAGTTGATCCGCATAGTTATAACAAGTTTATAGAACATGTTAAAAAAGACATACAAGACTCTCAGCTGCGGGCGGCAATATCTATTAATAAAGAATTAATAGAGCTCTATTGGCGGATTGGTAAGATGCTTTCTGAAAAAATCCTGGGAGAATCTTGGGGATCAAAGACGATTGAGAGGATCGCGAAAGATCTAGCCTCTTCATTTCCCAATATTGTAGCATTTTCACATAGAAATTTGAAATTTATGCGTCAATTTGCAGAAAGTTATTCAGAAGGAATTAGGGAAACAGCTGTTTCCCTAATTCCTTGGGGACATAATATCCTTCTAATGCAGAAGGTATTAGAAAAAGAAAAACGTTTGTGGTATGTCCAGCAAGCTGTTGAAAATGGATGGAGTCGGAGTATGATGTGTTCTTTT
>JBAWWQ010000224.1:0-2878 GCA_037146655.1 Chlamydiota bacterium
GTGTACAAGTGATCTTGAAGACCTAAATCTTCCTCAACATCAGAATCTTCTTCTGAATCTACATCCAAAGAAAAACTTAATTCAGATGTAATATCAGGAAAAAGAATTTTTTTCTGTCTAACTTCTTCAACAATTTTCTCAATATTCCATTTGTTTATAATATCTTTCATTGTCTGAATATCCGAAGAATCTATAGTTTTTCGCAAAACAACCTCATCTTTGACAAAATAAGGTAAATGTGTTGCTGCAACCGCTCTGTCTAAATCCTTGGGAGCTTCTATACGTTCTGGCATACACTCTTCTGCATCTATAATCATAGATGTAATATTATCCTCACGACCATCGCGAAGTCCGATCGCTAATGCTGTAAGTAAAAGCATAGGAAATAACTTTTCTTTCGATTGAGTAGCACTTTTTGGGTCTATATAAGCTTCTAAAATTCCAAAATAAGCAGAATGTGAAGTGCTATATTGCTTCATCTTACCATTCCAAAGCTCTTGTGCAAAATCTTCCAGATTCCAACGTGGATGCGGTAATAAATTTTCTCTACCAAAAAAAATTCCTGGTGCTACGTAATCAGCTAAACCCAACAAGTGAGCAATTTCTCTAGCTGCAAGCTCTATATTCGCTCGTTTATTACCTAGTTTTAATACTGCTATAGGAGATTTATCCACGGTTATAGCTTGAGTTGTTGTAGACAAAACTTCATGAGCTATTTTTTGCGTTTTTTCATAAACAAAATAAACAGTTGGATTGTTTTCTAAAGGTTGAAATTCTGTATTAGAGCTGAGCACTCGAACAATTTTATCCTTCATAATCTCTTGAGCTTTTTGATCTGTTGGATGAACACCCAAAGCACGAAAAGCCTCAATATGAAAGCCTGGATCTAATCCTATCTTTTGAACCTGCTCGCTAACGTCTGCTAACATAGGTTTAAAAAATACCTCTCCAACTCTTCTTGTTGATGCCATAAAATCCCCTGCATTTTGCTTAAATAAATTCTATATAAAGCAAAATATAGTAACATAATTACAAGTTTATTTCTATTGGTTATTAAAAAAAGCCGTCAATTATAAGTTAAATTTTTATTTAAAAATCAAAAAGCTTGTTTAATTATAAAGTAAAAGTTGATGTTAATGAGATTTGAGCATTAAATAATGCTCTTCTTCCTCGTCAGAAAGGACCTTTTGATGAATAGAAAAACCACATGCCCTATAGCACCCTATAGCCTTTATATTATTCACATGAGGATCTACAGCGCAATAGGTGTAATTTTTCCAAAGATGTCTTTGCATAAATCTTGTGATCATAAGCTTACCAAGACCTTTACCCAAAAAACTCTTTTCTCCAATAAACACATCCACACCAGCACAATGATGAAGCTTATCTTCTAAACCATGATTTGACCATGGATATCTCTTAACAGGATAATATTGAATATAACCTAGAGGCTTGTTGTTAAAATAACAAATAAACCCACGAATTCCTTTGCTCCCTAAAATATAAGGCGTATATTTTTTTTCTAATTCCGTATAGCTTAAAAGCTTTTTTGAATACCATTTCACAACATGTGGCAAATTATACCAACTATGAAGTAGTGGTAAATTTTCAAAAGATAGTGGTTTATATCTAAAGCTTTTCATAACATGAAAGTTTGTTTAAAAAAGCAAAATAATACAACAGGGTTAATTTAAAATCTATGAAAACAAGAAATAAAAAATACTTGATAAATAGACGTTTAAAAGCAGTTAAAACATTAATTTTATCAAAATCTTTAAGAAAAGAAGCTCTTCAAATTATAGTAGCTTTTCTTTATAAAAAATCGCTAAAACAGCCCGTACCATCGACCCCCCTTCAAGAACTTATTAAAAAAAACACCATCTGTCATCTATTCCCGGCCTCCCTAGAAGACGGGAACCTCTCTACTAAAGAAATAATTGCTATTTCCTCTTTAATCCAAACAAACTCCCCTAAAAATTTACTGGAAATAGGAACTTTTAATGGCCTAACAACACTTCATATGGCTCTTAATACTTCTCAGGAGGCTAAAGTCCATACCCTAGATTTATCTACACTAGAAGACTACCCAAAAGACGCGCTTGATCCGGAAGATATTAAATACATATGTCACAACTCTAAAAATAATAAACACTACCAAGACACCCTCTATAACCATAAAATTATAGAGCATGAAGGGAACTCCTTAACTTATCCTTTTTCTAATTTTATCCAAGAAGATATAAAAATAGATTTTATTTTCATCGACGGAGGGCATAGCTATCAAGTTGTTAAAAACGATACAGAAAAATCCTTAAAAATTTTGAAAGAGAATGGAATTTTGATATGGCATGATTATACACCTAATTGTCCTGGAGTATTCACCTATTTAAATGAACTCTCTAAAACCCACCCCATTCTCCATATTGATAAAACAACCCTTGTCTATTTCAAGGCACCTAAAATTAACTACGATTGAAATGGAGATCATTAATCACTTGAGCTTTTAGAGCTTTACTTAAATAGTCATGAAACCCTCTATAGTCACAAGTTGTTCCACAAGTAAATAAATCTACAAAACAAGCCCCTAATTCAGGATAGGTATGAATACTGGCATGACTTTCAGAAAGAAGCGCTACAAGAGTCACTCCTGATGGTTTAAATTGATAATCTACCATATTTAACAGTGTAGCCCCTGCTGCTATAACAGCTTCTTTTAAATAAATCCTCAAGAGCTCTAAGTCGTCTAAAATATTCCTATCACACATGTAATAGCTAGCTACAAAATGAGATCCCGTAAAAGTATACTCTTCTAAACCACCAATTGTACTCACCAATTTCTCCATCAATTTACCTTCTTAAATTTAATATCCATAAACAC
>JBAWWQ010000225.1:0-2827 GCA_037146655.1 Chlamydiota bacterium
AAAAATTATTTTAATAAACAAATGTCGACTTAAATAAAATAATTATTAACACAACAGCCTATTATTAAAAAAAACAATACCTCTATTAGCAAACTACCTATTTTTCATTATTTATAATTTTTTAGAAAAATCCTTGCTAGATGACTTTTAAACAGTTAGTGTTTTCTTTAAAAAACCCACTACATACATAAGGAAAAATACAGATGTCTACGATTGTAAAAATTCATGGTAGAGAGATTTTAGATTCTCGAGGCAACCCTACTGTAGAAGTTGAAGTCACCTTAGCAAGCGGCGATGTAGGAATCGCTAAAGTCCCTTCTGGCGCTTCAACAGGAGAGCATGAAGCTGTAGAGCTTCGAGATCAAGACCCCAAACGATACTTTGGTAAAGGTGTTTTAAAAGCTGTAGCTAACGTTAATGGACCTCTAGCAAATCTTTTGAAAGGAAAAGATGTTTTAAATCAACAAGCTCTTGATGAAGCCATGATTCACCTCGATGGAACTTCTAATAAATCTAAACTCGGAAGTAATGCTATTTTAGGGGTTTCTCTAGCTTCTGCAAGAGCTGGAGCCCTCTACAAAGACATACCCTTATATCTTTATCTCAATAAAGATGCTCACATTCTTCCTATTCCCATGATGAATATTTTAAATGGTGGCGTGCATGCTGATAATTCACTAGACTTCCAAGAGTTCATGATAAGACCTATTGGAGCCCCCAATATAAAACACGCTATTCAAATGGCTTGCGAAGTTTTCCATACACTTAAAGCTCTGCTAAAAGCAAACGGTCATAGCGTCTCTGTCGGAGATGAAGGAGGATTTGCTCCCAATCTATCTTCTAATGAAGAAGCTTTAGATTTTATTCTTCATGCTATTGAAAAGGCTGGTTATCAACCTCTTAAAGATATCACTATTGCCCTAGATCCTGCTTCATCTGAATTTTATGATAAAGATCTATGTTCCTATATAGAAGCGAAGAAAAAAAAAGCTAACCAAAGTTTTAATTCGTTTTCTTCAGAAAAGCAAATTGAGCGACTAGAATTGCTAGTAAAAAACTACCCTATCGATACGATCGAAGATGGACTAGCAGAAAACGACTGGTCTGGATGGCAACTTCTGACTAAAAAACTAGGTAAAACAATTCAACTTATTGGTGATGATATCTTTGTAACAAACCCACTATTTCTACAAAAAGGAATAGATCTTCATGTAGGTAATGCTATTTTAATCAAACTTAATCAAATAGGCACTCTTACAGAAACTCTTCACACAATAGCTTTAGCAAAAAGTCATAATTATAAATGCATTATCTCTCATAGATCTGGTGAAACAGAAGATCCTTTCATAGCAGATCTTGCAGTTGCTACAGGCTGTGGTCAAATTAAAACAGGTTCTTTATCAAGATCCGATAGGATTGCCAAATATAATAGACTTCTTACAATTGAAGAAGAATTAGGTAAAAAAGCCACATTCGGAAAATAACAACATTATTTTGCTAATAAACCCCGATTATTATATTTAAATATAATTAAAGGGGTTTTTATAATTGCAAACCCTTATGGCAATTTATAATAAGGATATTACAATGTCTTGTCATAAGATCGCGTTATTTGGTGAAGCAGAAAAAGGCGAATTTTGCTTTCCTCTTGCCTTTTCTCAACTACCTATTTTAGCAGATACCTTAGGACATCCACCAGATGGTAGCTATGGACTTCATCTAGCCATTCGAACTCTAATATTTGAAAAAGATATCCTTTATGTAAGAGTTAAAGAAGAAGGCTTTAGTCTTCAAGACTATGAACGTGGTCTTTATTTATTAAAACAAAACCATCCAAGTCATCCATTATCAGCTATTTGCATGCCTGGTGTCGGACATGCACGCATCGTAGACCAAGCTCTAGATCTATGCCGCCTTCACAGTGCTATACTCATTACAACAGAAAAAGACTTTTACGATTATATGACTGGATTTAATGCTTCTTAATTAAAATACTTAAGCAGTCCATCTTGAGAAGCCTGCATGCCTTTATCCCCTTTTTCCCAATTAGCAGGACAAACATCTCCATTCTGCTCGTGAAAAATTAAAGCATCTAAAAGGCGTAAAATTTCACTTGTTGACCTACCAAGTGATAAATCATTAATAAGTTGGTGGCGTATGATTCCTTTTTGATCAATAAGAAAAAGACCTCTATATGCAACACCCTCTTCTTCGTTAAGGACCTGATATTTTTTAGCGATCTCTTTATTTAAGTCAGAAATAATTGGATAAGTAACTCCTTGGATTCCACCCTTTTGCTTAGGACAACTCAGCCAAGCATAGTGAGAATACGAACTATCAACAGAACATCCAATTAAAGCCGCATTTCTTTTTTGAAATTCTGGGAAAGCAGCTTGAAATGCATGTAATTCTGTTGGGCAAACAAATGTAAAATCTAAAGGATAAAAGAAAAGAATAACATATTTTCCAAGAAACTGACTTAAAGAAAGCTCATCTAGCATCTTGTCACCCTCTACTGCTTTTACATTAAAGTGTGGCGCTAATTTACCAATCAAACATGACATACTATTTTCTCCTTATCCAAACATAGTTTCTGCAGAACTTAACCAAGTTTCAGCACCGATTGTCGTTATAGGTCCATGACCTGGATACACTTTAGTCGCTCCTGGCAATAAAGCCAATTTTTTTAAAGAGATCCACATTTTTTTAGGTTCACCAGTTGGCAAATCAAGCCGCCCTATCGTCCCCTTAAAAAGAGTATCACCAGCTATAAGTATTTGTTCTTTTTCAAAATAAAAACAGACAGATCCTGGACAATGCCCTGGTG
>JBAWWQ010000226.1:0-2819 GCA_037146655.1 Chlamydiota bacterium
GAATTTAAGATCCTCTCACACTAGCTCCAGAACTAGCTATTTCTAAAAAATCGCTAGACCCAATTTAGTTAATACTAGATTAAATTAATAAATACGCCGATTCAATAAGTTAGTGCAACACCATATCAAAGAAACATAAGAGCCAAGCGTAGTAGAATGATCCTTAAGAGTAATCAGCTTATAAGGAATCATCGTTATGAAAACGAACTACAAACGCCTGGCTCGTGAACAAAGATACCTTATTGAAATAGATTTGAAAAGTGGCCTCTCTATAAGGACTATTGCTCATAGACTTAAAATCAGTCCTTCTACTGTTTCCAGAGAGGTTAACAGAAATTCGGGAAAAAGGGGCTACCGCCACAACCAAGCTCAATCTAAGGCAAACCTTAGAAAAACCTCTAAAATAAGACAAAGAAAGCTAACTGCTTCTCTTCTACGAAAAGTGAATGCACTAATAAAAGAAGATATGAGCCCTAAGCAAATCTCCGGAAGATTAAAATTATTAGAGGATATCGACATCTCCCATGAGACTATCTACAGACATATATGGGAGGACAAGAAGCAAGGAGGAAGTCTTTACTTCCATTTGAGGAGAAAAGCTAAAAAATATAATAAACGATCTACCTCTTCTGCTGGAAGGGGAAAAATTCCAAACAGGGTTGATATTTCTAAGCGGCCTAAGATTGTTGAGAAGAAAAAACAGATCGGACACTTTGAAGGAGACCTTATTGTAGGCAAAGATCACAAAGGAGCTATCTTAACGCTGGTGGAAAGAGCGACAAAGGTTTCGTTCCTGTTCAAATTAAAAAATAAGGAAGCGAAAGCGGTTACAAAGGGAATAATAAAGATTTTAAAGCGATTCAAAGGGATCATTAAAACAATAACATTTGATAATGGTAAAGAGTTTTCGCTCCATGAAAAAGTATCAAAGTCCTTGGGAATAAAGTGTTATTTTGCGACACCTTATCATTCATGGGAAAGAGGGTTGAATGAACATCATAATGGACTTATTCGACAATATATTCCTAAAAAAACAGATTTCTCTTTAGTTACTAAGAAGTATCTGATAAAAATTCAAAACAAATTAAATAATCGTCCCAGGGAGGTCTTGGGATTCAAAACTCCAAGAGAAGTCTTTCTGCTACGCACTGGTCTCGATGTTACTGTTGCACTGGCTGCTTGAAGGGGCCAAACACTGAAATTATAAAATCTGTTTTTAACTTCGGTTTTAAAGGTTTCATAGGAAGATATCACAAAGGAAGAAATATTTTTACCCCTAAAAAAGATAGTATCAATAAAGAGAATGATAAATTTTTACTAAAAAACTATATCGAAAATTTAACGATAAATGACTTTCATAAAATCAAATTCAATGGTGAGGAGAAATATATTTATGAACTTGAATGCGGCTTCACAGGTCTTGAGACAGGAAAAATGGTTCTAGTAATTGATGATGTAGAAAATCCTGCCTTGGCTAACATCAGACCATTGATAACAAATATAAAGACATTATCAGCAGTCGAGATAGTTTTCTTCTATTCAAAAAGATGGAAAGAAGAGACCTATCATCAACATTTTAAAGATACGTTTGGAGCAAGAACACATAAAATAAGGACATTAAAGGGTTTGTCTGTATTTATAGAGCTTATAGCAATCAGTTATCTTTTTTGTGAAAACCGGAAAATAAAAAAAGGTATGGAGTCGATATCAGAAGTAAAGACAGAGCTAATGGGAATAGTAACTCACCTTACGCATGCAGCCTTAAAATTTTACTACCCTGAGGTTTCGAAAGTTTTTTTCCTAGGAACTCTGAACTAAAAAAAGCTGCTGAGCGGCTGCCTGCATGGCTTTTATTAAAAGTTGAGTTCTTAGTTGATAATGATTTAGTTTTTTCTTAAACTTCAGTTGTTCAAGTTTGACAAAGGCATAAATAGAACAGAAAATGTGAGATCTTTGTGTTCTTTCTGATTTTGTCGGGGACTTGGATAAGCTTGTGTTCTGCTTTATTGATTGATGATATTCTTCGATTTTCCACCGTCTTTTGTAGATTTCGAAGATACTTTCGGAATTTAAAGCGATATCGTTACTTACTAGGTAGAGTGTTCCTGAAGATCCGTCTTTGTTTTTAAAGACTTTTTGTCCAAGGAGAACGGCGAAGTTCATGGCCTTGAGATAAACTATCTTTGAATTTAGCTCTCCTAGGTCCAGGTCAGATATCTTCTTAAAAATTCCATTTTTGTAATCATCTTTTGATAAAGCAACTAAGCGATTTGATTTTACGCTAAAAATGAATGACTTTTTCTTTAAATGAATGAGCTCCATTGTTTCTTTAGCGCCAAACCAAGAATCTCCCAGAATATAAGCAAAAGGAACATTATTATGAATAGCAGTGAGAATCATTTCTCGACAAAGTTCATTTTTAGTTACCTCACTTTTTCTTTTTAATTTTCCTGACTTTTTATCAACATAGATCTCGTTCTTTTTTATAATTTCATACCCTATTGGTAGTGTGACTTCTCCATAATTGACAAGAAGGGATTGAATTTGAATTCCTTTAAGACATCTTTTTTTAGCAGAAGAAAAATGCCAAGCATTAATTTCACTTTCATCGGTATAAGGTTTTTCAGAAATGGAGTCATCAATGATAAGAACGCCGTTTTCATCTTGTCGTTCGCGAACAAGAGGTTTAACTACCGCCCATAATTTCGGAGAAGCAAGTTCTTCTGAATTTAGAAATCTTGTAATTTTATCATGACTTATTTTATGATCTAAAGCTCTAGAGAGTGAAGTAGCTGAAGCAGAATCTAGTTGATAAATAA
>JBAWWQ010000227.1:0-2802 GCA_037146655.1 Chlamydiota bacterium
CAATTCTATTAAGTAATTCTGTATCTGATGTGGCACTCTCATACTCTTCGATGAATGCTGTATCCCAGTTTATACTCTCCTGCTTCTCCTCTGCCTTAACAAACTCTTCTTTGAAAAAAGTTTCAAGATTTTCTTCTGGAGTTAACGCACGAACATCGTCACCCATAATGCTATTTATAAGTGTCTTTTTTAATGTCGCGATTGCTTTTAGACTTATTACTGAATTTCCGATCACGGTAGGGAAAAAATTATAAATGTGTATTGAATCAAAAACTTTTAAATTAATTCTATTGATACGGCCAATTCTTTGCACAACTCGAGTTGGATTGTATGGAATGTCATAATTAAATATAACGCCCGCTCGGTGTAGGTTTACTCCCTCGCTCAAAGCATCTGTGCAAACTAGCACCTGAAACTCATCTTGTTGGGGTCCTAATGCATAGCTTGCATCAAAATTACTTAGAAGTATTTTGCGTGACTCTCTGTTCGAATCCATAGCTGTAAACCCCAAAACACCTTTCATTCCCCTCTCCCTTAAGGTGGTATACAAATAGTGAATAGTGTCTGCATAAGAGGAGAAAATAACAATTTTTCGCTTTGGGTTTTCAATTAGTAATTTCTTAATTTGTTTCTCTAACTCATCAATTTTTGGGTCCACCATAGCTAGCTTTTGCTCACCAAACCACGACCTATGGATTTGCTCTAAAATCTCTGTATCATGCTTAACATCAACAATAAATTTTTTATCTATCCAAGACGCTGGAATCTCTAGCAATCCTTTTGACTCACGTAGTTTTTCAAGCATGTTTTCAAAATCATTATTAACATCGCCATCTTCCAATTGATACAACTTATAGTCATCTGGGTCAGGAAGTTGGCCCTTTTTCATTATCGGTACAATTTGTAATTGGTCCCACCAATTTGCTATCAGTTTGTTGTTATTTATCATTCTCTCAAGAGTTGTTCTAAAGGCGTATTTTGAACTCTCAAAACGCATAACAAGAAGTTTTCGCATAAAATCTGCCAAGTTTGTCTGAGCTACTTGTAAATCAACATCATCAAATGCTTCACTAAATTTTTCTAAAAATTTTTCTCGCTCAATTACATAGGTGGCAGGTTTGTAGCGTGCGCCAATAAATCCATCTTTTGATTCATTATTGCTACCACTTATTTGAATTAACGTATTAACATAAAGATCAGATAGATCTTTTAAATCATAAGTTAAAAGCTTTGGTCCCTCTACGGCTGGAAAGGATATATTTTGTCGTTCGAGATCTTTCTTATACCTAGAAATTTTTTCAAGATCAAGACGAGAACGCCTGATTACTATTGGTTCTAAAAATCTTCGGGTTTCCAGTGCTATCTCTTTTTTTTCTGTCTCAAGATCGATACTTGTTGATTTTCGAAGATCAACTCTTAGTTTTTGGTATCGGGTTATAAGCTCTCTAAATCGGATACTCAGATTATCGATGCTGCGGATAGTGGCACGACCTGGGGTTTGGAAAAGCTTCATCAGGGCAAAAATATCTTTTGGGGAATTATTAAATGGGGTAGCAGTAAGAAGGATTACTTTATTATCTGGATTACTCCTACACATTTGATGCAATAACTTATAGTCATTTGTATCTTCATTTCTGAATCGATGTGCCTCATCAATAATGAATAAAAGTGGAGTTGAAGAATTCGCATATCTTTCATGTGGCACTGGAATATTTCCGGAGCTGAATACTTTTGCTCCTTTGATCCCAAATATTTCCTTATAATCTTCCCACTGTGGGATTAGGTGAGGAGGAGCGATAATTACCGTATTTAAGTCAAGATTATTTGCGACTGCAGATCCAATTATGCTTTTTCCTAATCCAACGACATCAGCAATGATTACTCCGTCAAACTTTTCGATTCTATCTATGGAAATTCGAATTGCATCAATTTGATACTCAAGGTCGAGGAAAGCGCCGTTTGTAATTTTAAGAGGAGTTTTTATTTTATCTATGCCCTCAGGCTTTTTGAATAATTCGTGTAGCACTCTTAAATACATCTCATGGGGAGTAGGTTGTTGGTATATCCATAATTTTTCTTTTACTACCTTAAGAAATTCTTCTGCATTCGTTTTATCAACTACCGTAATTGCTTCAGCTGATTCCCAAAGATCTAAAAATATATCCTCGGCTTCTTTAAAGTCATCTTTTTTATTAGACTCTTTATTGAGCTCACCTTGTCCAATAAGCCCACTGTAAGTTAAATTACTTGATCCGATAATAACAGTGCCAGGTGGGTGCTCCTGCTTTTTTATATCCTTGTCATCATAAATTAAATAAAGTTTTCCATGATATGGATTTTCTTTTTTTGTTATCTTAATCTCAAGTGATCCATCAGAAATTTTAGATGCAAACATTTTAAATGCATTTTCGGAATCTTCGTCATCAAATGTATCACTGTTGTTTACAAATCCGATTAAAGCATCAACATAATTTTGCTTTAGTTGTAATGCTGAAGTCGTGGGTTTTCGAGGGGCCCATTTTTCTAAAGACTCATCCTGAACTCTGGAATATTTAACAATATCTGAAATACAACTTGGATCGATTTCTTTCCCAACTAAAATTCTGATTTTCTTGTCTTTTAGAAGACTTGAGAGCATGTTAAATCCAGAGAAAAAGAAATAACCAACTGCAATATCTACTCTCTCAGAATCTTTGAGGGCAGTGGATAGCGCATCAAACATTGTCCTTTTCTTGTTATCAATTAACTGAGGTGTCGAATCACTTGTATTATGTTTAGCCTCTTTTTTATTCATTCCGCGCT
>JBAWWQ010000228.1:0-2799 GCA_037146655.1 Chlamydiota bacterium
TATTAGAACATCCTAGAGAAATCTCCTGGGGATATCAAGTTAATGGTTACTTTGCTCCAAATAGTCGCTTGGGTTCTGTAGAGGATTTTAAATATATGATTAACCACCTACACGAAAACAATATCGGCGTGATATTAGATTGGGTTCCAGCTCATTTTGACTTCCATGAATATGGCCTCAAAAAATTTGATGGTTCTCATTTGTTTGAACCTCATCGTTTTAACTTAAAATACCTAATGAGTTTTCGTAATTTATTTTTAAAATTTAGTTGTAAGCATTTTGATTTTACTAAAAAAGATATTAGAGAATTTCTGATTTCAAGCGCGCATTTTTGGCTTAAAGAAATGCATATAGATGGCCTTCGTATAGATTGTGTAAGTAGTTTAATGAAATCTGAAGACCCGCAAGATTCTACATTATTCCTTAAAGATCTCAATGCTGTTGTACATAAAGAATGTAAAGGAGCTATTACAATTGCTGAAGATTTTTCTGGAGACTCTAAAATCTTACAAGCGTCTAACATCGATGGATTAGGTTTTGATTTACAATGGAATATCCCATGGAATTATTTTACACGTAAATATTTTAATCTACACCCAAGCTCAAGACAAGCTCAATACAGTCAACTGAAAAAAGCCTTAGATCAAATCAACTCAGATAATAAAGTATCCTTTTTATCCCATGACGAAACTAACAGTAATACACCTAATTTGCTGAAAAAGCTAAAAAGCAACTCTGCTGAATGGGAGAAAAAAGATTGGAAGTCTTTAATTAGCTTTTTAATGACTTCTAAAGGAAAAAAACTATTATTTTCAGGTGTAGAATTTGCTAATCCAACCTATTGGAATAAATTTATTGGAACAAATAATGGAATCATGAATGATAACAGTGAATTAACCTCATTCCAAAAAGAAATCCAAGCTCTTAGCTCCTATTTAAATAAACTCTACACTCAAGAAGAAGCTTTATACGCTGATACCTCGCCTACCACAAATTGGATAGAAGATCCTTCTAACACAATTCACGCTTACAGAAAAACTTCTAAAAATAGCTCTGTTGCTATTTTCCATAATTTTACAGATATTAGTGTTTCTAACTTTAAAGTGTCTATTCCTAAAAAACCTGGAATCATACAATCCCCAATTGAAATTTTTAGCTCTAATGACCAAGATTTTATAGAAGATAACAGAAAAAAAGTCGCTTTTTCTACTGAGGTTACTACTGATACAATTACGTATACAATAGATTTGCCTCCTCAAACAACTCTTATAATCAAGGAGAATTAATTTATGAGTGCTATTACAGCTAGTTTAAATCCTACATTTTCCATTACTCACAAAAACGAAAGCAACTTTAGTTATATACAATCTATTAATAATTTAATAAAAGCCATCTTTAACACAGTTTACGCAACAATCTCTTTCCCATCTAGATATATAGGCTCTAAAACTTGGTCCATACCTGGTGTTATCCTAAGAGCACCCTATCTTGTATTTAAAAAAATCATTGCTCCCTCATCAATACCTTCTTTAAAAAATGAACTCTTTGGATCAGGATATCACTTTTTTAGCGAGCGTCAATTAACAGCTCAAGAAGCTAAGGATGTACTTCCGACTGTGTCTATGTGCGCATTTGCGCATAGATCCAATCTTAAATGGGTTCCAGACAAATATCATCCAATTGAAGTTAATACTTTAAATGTGCATGCTCCTGATATGCAATTAGAAAAACATGCTTTTTTTGATCATCGTTCAGGACTGAAAGTTCTTTTAGCAGAAAATGGCAATGAAATTATGATAAGTTTTGGGGCCATTGATGCTATTAATAGTCATATTTTAACTCCAGATCAACAAAAAGAAAAAGTGTCTAATAAATCTCTAAATATCTCCTGTATAAAAAACGTACTTGGAGGGACTCCTCTTATTTTTACTCAAGCAGATCAGTTTTTTAATAAACTTATTCAATCCCCTTATTTTAAAGATAAACAAATTACGCTAGTTGGGCAATGTTTAGGTGGCTCTTTAGCTCAATTCCTTGCACTTAAACATCAATTGCCTTGCTATGGATTTAATACTTTTCCAATAGGCCCTGGTCTACAACAACAAATAGATCCAAAGACGCTAAAGAATGCAGATAAATTTATAACGCACATTTATTCTAAAAAAGACTTTGTTATGGATGGTAAACTCTATAATTTTCTAAATCATTTTTTTAATAGAATCGGAATAAAAACAGCTGGGAATTTTGGGAAAAGCTATTACATTCCCGCCTATTTCAAAAAATCATCTGATATTCATATAGGCATATTAGAAGCTCTGCAAAAACATGCACAAAAAATTTCATAGGGAAAGGTGGGCTTAGTAGATGCTTAATGCTTCTGGGTTAGCTCTAAACCGAGCTTTTCAAAGGATCCTTTCAGTTTATGGTGCCGGCGTCCCTTTTTTTAAGAAATCAGCCCCATAGCCCCTTGTGACTTGTAATTATTTAAAATTCTTCTGACCTGTCTGTTTGTAAGACTCAAATAATCAGCAGCTTGCTGCTGGGTTATGTTGTCGCATTCAAGCTGCGATATATTTTCTAAACGATCTAACTCCTTGATAATCATAGAAATGCACTCCTTCATGGTTTTTACCTCCTTGGTAATAAACACTTTATTACCAAAAGCGGACATTTCTATTTGTCTAAAAGCGGACATTTCTAAATAACGCTAACAAACGATATCATATAATTGATTTTTAATAAAAAAAATTGTATAATTATTATTTCTGATAAACAAATAATGCAACCAAGGTGTAAATA
>JBAWWQ010000229.1:0-2790 GCA_037146655.1 Chlamydiota bacterium
ATATTTACCCCAGCGTATCAGAATATTAAATTGTACTTGAGCATCTTGGTGAGGAAATAGCTTAATTAGAAAGTCAATAAGGGTTTGTTTTTCTAGTGCTTTATCAGGAGTTTGGGAGAGTAGTGCTTGTATTTTTGCAAATAAAGCAGTTTCAAGAAGCTGATTTTTTAAAAGGATACGACGGTTTGGATCTGAGGCTTCTATATAAGCTTTACCCTGGGGGGTTAAAGAGATAATGTTATGAGATACCTCTATAAATTGAAGCAATTCTGCAGCTTGTGTGACAAGGATGACTTTATCAAAATGTAACAAGCTTGTAGCTCCGATTTCATAAAGATCTTGATCATCACCACGTATGGATAGATATTCTAAAAATCCTGCAATTTCATCAAGGCTTACAGGTAATAAAGGGGAAATTAAATTCTCTTTATGAGGGGTAGCTGTAAGCTCTTTATGACCACATAGATCATGGAGTGTTTCTAAAAAATTTAAAAAGTGTGTTGAGTGTAGATTGCGGGGCCTTGGTAGAGGATTGCTAATGACAGAGCGTATTCGTCCAGGATTTGTATCTAAAATAATGATACGATCAGCCATATAGGCCACTTCTTGGATGTCGTGAGATATTAAAACAATGGAAGAGAGTGTAGTGTCTTTTTTTGCCCAAATATCTAGCACTTCTGCTCTGAGGCTTTCTGCTGTAAAAGCGTCTACCGAGCTAAATGGTTCATCCATGAAAAGAAGTTTTGGATTTTTAACTAAAGCTCTAGCAATTCCCACTCGTTGTTTCATTCCTCCAGAGATTTCACGAGGATAAGCTTCTTCAAATCCCGATAATCCAATTAAGGAAATGGCTTGAGTGATTTTTTTTTCAGATTCCTCAGCTGACATATTTAAAGCTATTAAAGCAAGACCGATATTTTCTTTTATTGTCATCCAAGGATAGAGTGCAAAATTTTGAAATACGATTGCCATATCTGGTAAAAGGCCTTCATGACTATGGCCTTGATATAAGATATGACCGCTTGTGGCAGGGATGAGTCCTGCTATGACTCTTAAAAGAGTAGACTTTCCGCAGCCGGAGGGGCCGATAATGGCCAGTACTTCATTAGGATAGATAGTTAAACTGATATTTTCTAAAACATGTAAAGATTGTTTATGAGGAAGAGGAAAGTCTTTTGAAATAAGACAAGCTTCACATAGAGGTTGCTGGTTCATAGAATAACCTTAATAGTTTAATGCAAATTGTTTCTCTGAATAATGATAAAGTTTCAACCAAACTATATAGTTGATAGAAACAACGACAATCACCATGAGCGTAAGGCTTGCAAGTAACAGGGGGATATCACCTTTTTGCGCAGCTAAGCTTATAGAAGACCCAATGCCGGGTACTGTTGTAATATGCCCGTTATAAGAGAGATACTCTGCTACAATACTAGCGTTCCATGCGCCTCCAGATCCTGCAACTACCCCTGTGATTAAATAAGGGAAGATGACTGGAAGGTTGAGCTTTAGTAGTTTTTGTAGTTTAGGCAAACCAAAGGCTATGGCTACTTCGTTTAAATCTTCGGGGATAGCTTTAGCTCCTGCTATGACATTAAAAAGCACATACCATAAGGTGCCAGTTAACATAAGGATAATGCTACTTATTTCAAGAGGCATCCCTGTTATTTTAAAAATCCATATTAAAATAGGGAATAGAAGAGTTGCAGGAAAGGAAGCTGTGATTTGAATAAGGGATTGTAAATATTGAGAATATCTTCTTGAGGTGCCAATAAATAGCCCTAAAGGTATAGCGATGATAATACCTATTCCAAGGCAGGTAGAGACTCTTAAAAATGTAAGTAGGGTTAAGTAACTAAGCTCGCCCCATTTTTTAGAGGGGATAATATGGAGAGTTTTCACTAAAAAACTTAGCCCGATGCTTAATAGAAGAAGTAAAGTGATTAAACATAGTCGGTTTATTAAGTGGCTTAAATCAAAAGAGAGTTTTTTTTTCTTATGAAACCATGGGGGAGAGTGTTTGAATAAAATGGATATCTTTTTGAGTTGAAGATGTATTTGAGAAAGAATCCAAGAGTTTTTTAAAATATTTAAAAACCATGAATAAAATAGCTCTTGTGAACTGACATCTTCAACCCGAAATTTTTGAGACCATATGATAAGAGGTTTCCATAAGAATTGATCTAGAAAAAGAATCAGTAGAATCATAGCAAAAATTGCCCATAACATAGCTGGGATGTTGCCTTCACTTGCTGCTACGCTCATGTAAGAACCAAGGCCCGGAAGTCTAAAGTCTTTTTTCCCCAATTGGAAGGCTTCGCTAATCATGAGAAAAAACCATCCTCCAGCCATACTCATAATACTATTCCATACTAAGCTAATGGTAGCATAAGGGAGTTTGACCCATCGAAAAGATTGCCATCTAGTGAGTTGATAGGATTTAGCGCATTCAAGTTTGTCTGTAGGGACAGTGCGCATGGAGTGGTAAACTCCAAAAGCCATGTTCCAAGTTTGACCTGTTACAATCATTAAGATGGAAGCTAGTTCTAATCCTTTGTTGCTATAGGGAAATACACCTATTAGTAGAATGACAAGTCCTGGCATAAATCCAAGTACAGGGATACTTTGTAGGATGTCTAGCAAAGGGATGAGTATTTTTTCTGAGACTTTATCTTTAGCTGCGAAGCTTCCATAAATAATGCTAAATACTAAAGAAATAAGATAGGCGACAACTCCACGAGAAAGAGAAAAAAATGTATATTTTACCAAATGAAAAGAAGATAATTTAAA
>JBAWWQ010000230.1:0-2786 GCA_037146655.1 Chlamydiota bacterium
ATGGTACTGTATGCAAGATTACGGAAGAGTAGGTCGCCGCCAAGATCTTTTTTACAAAGAGAATCAAAGCCGTCTAGGAAACTAGATGGCTTTTTTTTGTCTGTAACAATCAGTAAAAATACATTAGATAGAATTCTTATCCTGGTTATCTATAAACCCAACAAATATCTAATAAGAATTTGAAAGGAGCTGTTGCTTTAATTTCGAGATATATGGGAAAATCTATCCTCTCAAGAGGGGATTATGCAACTTATCAAACAACTATTTTTATTTTTGATGTTTTCTTCGGTTCTTTATTCTACAGAGCATTATGAGCTTTTTGTTGATCCCTATTATTCTCCTTACATGGGTAGTGCTCTATTTTTAACAGGACACAAGAGCTTAGAAAAAATAGAAGACCAATGGATTTTTCCATCTACTCCTCCGAAAAGAGGAGTGCTTGCTTCAGTAGGGCGGATTGTAGAATTAACTCTTTTTTGGAATCCCATTAATTCACTGATCTGTGTTGTGCAACATGAAGTTTTTGGACACGGTTATCGCGCAAGATCATTACACGATGTAGCAAAAGTCAAAAGTTATTCAATAGGCAAACCTAGCCCTTATGGACACGGTGGGGGAGCTACTTTCATGTCTTATAAAGAGACAATAAAAATAGGGCAAATTCAATCGGTTGCAATTGGTGGATTAGAATCAGAAAGTATTTTAGCAAGAGAACAGAAAATAAAATGGCTCAGTTCAGGTTATATCAATCCTAAAAGCGCTTCATTATACGATATGGCAGCACTCTCTTCTTTTATATATACGTTTGCTCAAAAAGACGATAAATTTTTCTCTGGTAACGACTTAGAAACTTACGTCAATCTTCTTAACATACTTTATCCAAATGATCAAATATCTCGACATAAGCTACGTTCAGCATTAAAATACAATTTTATCGATCCTATGCTCTATTATGACATAGCGGCAAGTTGGTATTATATTTTTACAGGGAAATCATTATCTATTCCGATGATTTCTTTAGGTAGCGTTTCTTGCTTACCCAATGTCCACGTAGATCTTGCACCTTATGGAATCGAGTACTATTTAGAAAATTATTTTCTTTATGAAAAAAGTCCTTTTTATACTTATATCAAGGCAGGAAAGCATGGTGGAAATAAATATTATGGATGTGGAGTTCATTATGATGAACTTATTCAATCAGACAAGATGAGTATGGGTTTCCGTTTCGACGGGTGGTATCAGCCAAACTTTTTAGCTGATTGGGAATTAGAGCAGCTCTTTGAGGGATATCGATATCGTTTTGTTACAACTCAATTAGCAACAAGTAAACTTGGTGCTGCCGCTTCTATCGTTTCTCGCATTTGTATCAATAATACACTCTCTTTTTTCTACTCTGACATAGGTTATAAAACAGAAGGATACCTCCCTGGATTTCCTTTACAAAAATCTATGACACTGCGTCTTGGTTTCTCTGCGTCATTTTAATCTTAGTTGACGCTAAATCATCGCTTGGATAGCCTAGCCTAAGCTTTTACATGATGAGAGAGTGCGATTGTTTTATGAAAATTATTGCTATAGCTAATCAAAAAGGTGGTGTTGGTAAAACAACAACCGCAATTAATTTTAGTGCTGCTTTAACGAAATTTGGAAAAAAAGTTTTGCTTATTGATACAGATCCTCAAGGACATGCTACAATTGGTCTTGGGGTAGCAACAAAAAACAAACGAACGTTGGCTGAACTTTTAACTTATGAAAAATGTAGCGCAAAAGATGTGATACAAGCTTCTTACGTTAAAAACCTAGATGTTATTCCAAGCGATCTTTCTTTAGCTGTTGCTGAAATGAAACTTTCTATGATGGGTGCTAAAGAGTTTAAATTGAGAACAAAATTAAACGGCATAGAAGGGTATGATTTTGTTGTGATCGATTGCCCACCAACATTTGGAACACTTGCTATGAATGCTTTTACATTAGCTCATCAAGTGATACTTCCGATTCAACTTAGCTATTTTAGTTTAGAAGGCGTTAATAATTTTATAGAAACTCTGCAATTTGTAAATGGTGATATTAATAGCATCATTGAACATAAGATTCATATTGCAGGAGTTTTAATAACTTTTTGTGATACAAGAGCAAAGATTTCTAGAGAAGTTTTAGCTAGCATCGATCGAGTTTTTGGAAAAGTTGTGTTTAACACAAGAATTCCAGCCAATGTACGACTTAATGAAGCGCAAGCGCATGGTAAAGTCGTTTTTGATTATGATCCTTTATGCAAAGGATCTTTGGCTTATGAAGCCTTTACCAAAGAGTTTTTAGAGAGGACACTTGTGTGAGTAAAATACAAACAACAGCAGATGAAATTGTAGAGAAAATCTCTTTTGAAGATTATAAAAAACCTAAAAAAAGCGCTGAAACATCTTCAATAAGACGCCAACAAAAAAAGAATAAATTAACTCTTTATCTAACAGAAGAAGAGGAAACCCTCTTTGATGCTATCTATATTCAAAGACTTAAAATGCACAAAAAAACAGATCGTTCAGCACTGTTTGCTGAGGCTATTCGATTGCTTTATGCAAAAGAGGTCCATTCTTAAAAAAATTCTAGGTTTAAAAGACTATTTAAGAGCTTTTTTTTGCAATTTTTTTTTAGGTTTTTTTGTGTTTCTTGAAATTTTTTTTTGTTTTTTTTAAAAACAAAAAAGTGCCCTTAAGCAAATCTTTAAAGCCTATTTTTTAAAAAAAAAGAAATTCAAGTGCAATAATTTATTTTTTTTTAAAAAAAAAGAG
>JBAWWQ010000231.1:0-2759 GCA_037146655.1 Chlamydiota bacterium
GGCTTAAATAAAGACAAACTGATTAATGAATATGGAGCGCAAGTGTATGCAGCGCCTTTAGCTCAAGAGCTTGGCTTTATTGATAAAGCCAACGCTAGCTACTCTCAAACACTCAAAGAGCTCACTGTAGCTGCTGGATTGAAAGAAAATGAATCCTATCAGGTTGTAGAACTAAAGCTAAATAAATCCTTTTTAGCTCAACTAATAGAAACCAATAGCCGTCTCTTCTCTTCTAATGCATTAGAAAAAATTTTTAAATCTAATCCTTTAAATGAGCTTTCCGATCCATTTCTTTACCTTTATAGACCTTACTAAATGACAATTATGCAAGACACCACACCCTTTTATATTATTGATGCCCTAGGATTTTTATTTAGATCCTACTACGCTATCACCCCCATGACCAATGCAAAAGGCGACTCAACACACGCTTTATATGGGTTTATTCGCTCTATCCAAAAACTGATTAAAGATTTTAATCCCGACTATCTGATTGCAGTCTTTGATGGGCCTGGCAACTCTGATTCAAGAAAAAAAATCTATGCCGATTATAAAAGCAATAGAGAAGCGATGCCCGCAGATCTTGCAGCGCAATTAGCTTTAGCCCTTAAATTTTGTGATTTATATGGAATCCCTGTTTTACAAATTCCTGGAATAGAAGCGGATGATACAATCGGCACCATCACTAAATGGCTAGAAAACTCTAATCACACTGTTTATATCTGCTCAAGCGATAAAGATCTCTGCCAACTTGTATCAGATCATGTTTTTATTCTTAATACTCATAAAAACAACCTAATTCTCGATAAACAAAAAGTTAAAGAAATTTTTGACGTAAGACCAGATCAAATTGTAGATCTTCTTGCGATGATGGGCGATAGCTCAGATAACATCCCTGGCATCCCAAGTTTTGGACCAAAAACAGCAGCTAAACTGTTACATGAATATGGGTCTCTTAAAGAGCTTTTAGCTAAAGTAGACACTTTAGAAAATAAAAAAAGACAAGAAACAATTAAAACACATCAAGAAATTGCACTACTTAGTCAGCAGTTGGCGACTTTAAATTTTAATATCCCTATTCCACAAGATAAGCAATTTTTTGCAAAAAAACCTTTTAAGCAAGACGACTTGATCTGTTTTTATAAAGAAATGGGCTTTAATACTTTATTAAAAGAGCTGCAGCCTGTAATGCCCCAAGCCCCT
Organism: Chlamydiota bacterium; assembly: GCA_037146655.1. Lineage (GTDB taxonomy): Bacteria > Chlamydiota > Chlamydiia > Chlamydiales > JBAWWQ01. Next base: position 1,204 of record JBAWWQ010000231.1, read on the forward strand.
TCCCAAGATTCTAAACCTGAAAATTACCTTTGTATCGACACAAAAGAAAAACTAGAATCGCTTGTAAAAACTTTATCTTTAGCTAAAGAAATTGCAATTGATACAGAAACCACTAACATTCACCCTATGCAAGCAGAGCTTGTAGGAATCGGTCTTTGTATCAAACCCGCAGAAGCCTATTATATCCCTACAAATAGCAATCTTAACATAAAAGAAATCTTACAAGCTTTAAAACCTCTACTAGCAAATCCTGCTATCTCTTTTATTGGACATAACATCAAATACGATTGTCATGTCTTAAAAAATTATGACATAGAGATTGCGACAATTGGATTTGACACTATGCTCGCCTCTTACCTACTCAACTCTCAAAGTCACAAACATGGACTTGACCACCTAGCTCTAACACTTTTTGAAAAAACTAAAATTCCTATCGAAGACTTAATAGGCCAAGGTAAAAATATTCGTTCTATGACAGATGTTCCCCTTGAACTTATCACAAAATACTGCTGCGAAGATGTAGACTATACGCTACGCTTAAAACAACTGTTCGCACCTCAGCTCATACAGCAAAATCTTTTATCAATCTTTGAAACAATTGAAATGCCTTTACTTCCCGTTCTAGCTTCTATGGAACGACACGGAATGTATGTAGACCCCAAAGAACTAGCAGAGTTATCTGTTTATCTAAATGCCCATATTCAAACTCTTGAAAAAACTATCTTTGAAGAAACAGGAGAAGTCTTTAATTTAAATTCTCCTAAACAACTCAGCCATGTCCTCTATGAAAAATTAAAAATACCCTTGTTAACAAAAAAAGGAGCTTCCACTCCCTCTACAAGTGCTGACATCTTAGAAAGTCTTCAAGAAAAATTTCCTGTTTGCAAACATATTTTAAAATACCGTGGTCTAGAAAAACTACGCTCCACTTATGTAGAATCTCTACCTGAACAAATCCTTCCATCAACCCATAAAATCCACTGTACATTTAACCAATCTGTTGCTGCAACAGGCCGCCTTTCTTGTCAAAATCCCAATTTGCAAAATATTCCTATACGGACAGAGGAAGGAAAAAAAATTCGTCATGCATTCAAACCTTCAAGTCCATCTTCAAGTTTTCTTTCTGCAGATTACTCTCAAATTGAACTACGTATCTTAGCTCACTTAAGTCAAGATGAAACACTTCTAAACGCTTTCCGACAAGGTGAAGATATTCACCGCTTTACAGCATCTCTTGTTTTTAACGTTTCTCAAAAAGATGTCTCGCAAGAAATGCGTCACCTTGCCAAGGCAGTTAACTTTGGTATTCTTTATGGGCAACAAGCCTTTGGACTTTCCCAACAATTAGGCATTAGCTACTCCGAAGCTTCTCAATTTATAACTACCTATTTCGAAAGGTACCCTAAGATAAAATCTTTTTTAGACACTTGCAAACAAAAATCTCATGAAACAGGTTTAGCTACGACGTTTACAGGTCGTCAACGCCCTTTAATTGATATTCATTCAAAAAATCCCGCATTAAAAGCTGCCGCTGAAAGGCTTGCTATCAATACCCC
>JBAWWQ010000232.1:0-2731 GCA_037146655.1 Chlamydiota bacterium
TTATTATCCAAATAGCCATGTCATCACATGGCTAGCCAGGATCTGTCGTAGAATTGGATATCAAAGTGGGGGTGGATCACCTTTTCTTACAGACTCTATTAGTTGGATAAATAAAAACACATCCATTGCGGTAGATTTCGTAGAACTACTTAAACCTTTAGGGATTTTTGCTAACATAACTACTTTAAAAAGTAATCTATCTTTTGTTTCTAATGAGATTTTTCACTATTTAAAAAAGAAATATAGGCTAGAAAAACCTTATTTAATTTTTCATCCCTATTCTGGTCATCCATTAAAAGATTGGAAAGATAGCTCTTGGAGAGAACTTGCTAAAAAATTCTCAAGTCACTCTATTGTATTTACTGGTGGGTCTACTGTTGAAAAAAATCGGATAGATTGTTTATGTCAAAATCTACCCAACACCCTCAATTTAGCTAATCAATTATCATTTACTGAGCTTAAAGCCTTGGTCTCTAACGCCTCGGCTTTAGTCGCTGTAGACACCATGATAGGCCATCTAGCAGCTATTTATGACATTCCCTCTGTTATTTTATATGCAGAAATGTCTGATCCTATCTATTGGCATCCCCTATCCACTAAAAGCCTTGCTATTTATCAAAACGATGCTACAGCAACAGAAATTTACAAAAAAAAGCCATTGGTTGTTAAGGATTTAAGGATTGTTTCTGAGTGTTGATTGTTTTTTCCATCTTAAAGTAGATTTAAATAAAAAATTATTATATAATATTAATTTAAACAATTAAATAGAGTGCAATTATGTCAATTACAGTAGATCAACAATTAAATGATTATTCTTTTACAACTACATTATCGCCAATCTCATTTGATTCGTGTTTGCAGATCTCCCCAATAACTGTTATTGAATCTAAAGAAAATCCATTATCTTTAAAAGAAGCTAAGACTTTAAGACAAGACTGCATAAAAGCTTACACGCTTTTTGAAAAAGCTTTAACCGAACATTCTTCTTTAACAAATGCATGGCAGTTGTCTAGCGATATTTTCGAAAGACCAAGTTTGCAAAAAGCCCATGCTCTTAAAACAGCTTACAATCATAACCAAACATATGAAGCTTTAATAGATCCTATAGCCACAACTCCAACAGATCAAAACAGATCTTTTTTAGCTTTAAATATTGAGGAACTAAGTGAAAGACAAAAAATAGAAAAGAAAGCCGAATTTTTTTGTCTTAGAGAGTATGTTTTACCAAGTCAAATCGCCATGCAAAATCTACATGAATTTTTAAGATATCCTTATTCGCAAAATGCAGAACTTCTGCCTTGTAAAACACGATCAATTGTTTTAGATATTTTACAAAAAAAACAAAAAGATCCTTTTAAAGAAGAGCAATCAGAGCTTAGGTTTTTAGGTAAAGGTTCTTTTGGTGAAGTCTATGAGATTTCTATTGGTGGACAATCTTATGCGGTAAAAGCTTTAAAAGAGAAGCCCCTATCCTCGTCTTCTGAATTTTCAGAGGCTTCAAGTTCTATAACAAGTGACGAATCTCAAAATCCTACAACACTTGATTCTGAATATCAAAATTTACTTATTTTAAATCATCCTAATATTGTTAAAATTATGCATGCAGATGCTAAGCACTTATATATGGAATGTATTAAAGGCACGACTTTAAAAGATGGTGATTTTAATTTACATCAAACACTTTCTATTCTCATTCAAATTGCTGATGCTTTGATTTATATGCATAGTGCCGGGTATGTTCATTATGATATTCATGGCCGCAATATCCTTATAGATAAAGATGGTCAAGCCAAACTCATCGATTTAGGATTAATGCACCCTATTGACAGTCAACATACGATATTAAATGATATTAAATCATTGTTAATGTCAATCCCAATATTTTTTAGAAGAGAGCCAAACTATGATCCTAATAATCTATTAGATACTATAAAAAACATGCCTACTAAAGACCTTACATTAGATATTTTAAAAAAAATACTGCAAGAAACGCTGGCATCCATAGAATAATAAAATGGATTTTCTAAATATAAATGTTTGATTTTCAATCGTGGGTAGTATGCTTCAAAGGAGCTTAAATAAAATATATCCTGAAACTCTCTTGAAACTCATATAGAAAATAATCTTTACTCACTTCTCGTAAAAGCTGGATTATTTTTTAATTCAGCACTTGCATGCATAAAACAGCTTTTGTCTATCTCAACAGCTTCTAACATGAAATCTTTGTTATTTTTTAGTTCAGTACTTGCATATATAATACTCTTTGGATCTACCTTAATAACCTCTAGCATAAAATCTTTGTTATTTTTTAGTTCAGTACTTGCATGTATAATACTCTTTGGATTTACCTTAATAACCTTTAGCGCAAAATTTGGGTTCTTTTTTAGGTCATCACTTGCATGACTAAGACTGTTTGCTTTTAACTGAGCAGCTTCTAACATGAACTCTTCGTTGTTTTTTAAACCACCACCTTTGACTTCTGCACCACTTGCATTGAAGATATGCCTAGGATCTATCTTAATAGCATCTATCATGAACTTCGGATTTTTGTATAGATCCATATCTGCATGGATTATAAAATCGGTCTTTTTCTCAATAGCCTTGAGCATAAAGGAAGGGTTTTGTTTTATGGTTCTTTTTATGTATAGAAAAACTTGTGGGTCGATATTAATAGCACCCAACAGGAAATCTTCGTCTTTGTTTTGTAAATGCGAACTTGCATATTTGATAC
>JBAWWQ010000233.1:0-2730 GCA_037146655.1 Chlamydiota bacterium
GGAATAAAGGTAAGCATTTCTTGAAGCATTGAGTTTTCAATTTTATGAGAAAAATGTGAGGCTAGCTTTTCAAAAAGCCTAGGCAGATTGATAGAGAGTTTGTGCTCTAGCAAAATTTTTAGGATGCCTAAAGTTTGCCTACGTAACGCATAAGGATCACTCGATGATGAAGGTTTTAATCCTACAGAGAAATAACCGATAAGGTTGTCACATTTATCTGCTAAACTTAAGATAATACCGGTAGGAGTTTGCGGTAAAAGATCTGCTTCAAACCTAGGTAGCCAATGTTCTTTAATAGCTTCGGCAACCTCTGGGTTTTCCTTGTGGATCAGAGCATAGTCTCTACCAATAATTCCTTGAAGTTCAGGGAATTCTCCTACAAGAAGTGAACTTAAGTCTGCTTTGCAAAGAAGAGCTGCTCTATCTACGATTGCAGGATTTCCGATTTTTAAAATTGTCTGTAAAACATGAGCATGTTTGATAATTCTTTCTACTTTATCAAAAATACTTCCTAAATCTTTTTGGAAGGTAATGGATTTTAATTTTTGATTAAACCTCTCAAGAGGTGTTTTAATGTCTTCTTCAAACAAAAAGACCCCATCGGAAAGTCTTGCAGATAAGACTTTTTCATTTCCTTTTAAAATCATAGGACTCGGGGTGTTATCTGCTGTAATAACAAAAGCATTTAGTAATCTATCTTGCTTTTTTAAAGGGAAGTAACGTTGATGCGAAACCATTTCAGAAATTAAAACATCTTCTGGAGCCTTTAAAAATTTAGGATCAAAATAGGCATAAGTGAGCATAGGCCACTCAGAAAGATTAATGACTTCTTCTAAAACTTTACTAACTTCAAGAGCTTTGGCTTCAAGAGTTTTTTCTATCGTAGCTAGCTGCTCTTTAATAGAAGATTTTCTCTCTTCAGGATCTAGCATCACATGATGATTTTTCAATGAGGTTAAATAATGGTCTACATTTTTAACTTGAAAGGTTTTTTTATCTAATTGTGCATGCCCATGAGAAGTATTTCCTGAAGAGATGTTGCCTAATTCAAAAGGAACAACCTCCTCACCATATAAAGCTACAATCCACTGCAAAGGACGTGCATAAGCGATATCAAGATCTGCCCAACGCATTTTTTTAGGGAAATGAATTTGTAAAATCAGGGAAGGCAGCTCTTTTTGTAAAAGAGATCTTACAGAGATCCCTTTTTCTACGTAATTGACAAAAAGATATTCAACGTCTTTAACAGATTTAATCACAATATTAGAAGATTTGTGTTCTCGCACTTCCTTAAGAGATATCTCAGGTAAATGCATAGTTTTTAAAAATCCTAAACCTTGCTCTGAAAGGAGACCATTAGCATCAAAAGCAGTAGAAATAGGAGGTCCTTTTTTCTCTAGAGAACTATCCTCAGTCCCCTCTTGTAATCCTTTGACAATCGCTGTTAAACGACGAGGCGTTCCATAAGTAGAGATTTTTGTAAATGTTAGATCGTGTTCTTTAAAAAGGGTTTCAAGCAAACGCTTTAAACTAAGCGTAGCGGCTGCAATAGCACCAGCTGGGAGCTCCTCAGAACCAATTTCTAATAAGAAATCTTGATGGGCGTGGGCATTATAGGGATAATGCTTTTCTGCAATAGAAGGTTTTTGTGTAGCAAGCTTTGCTGTTTTTAGAAGTGGATACCCTTGGCTTTCTCTTGAAGCAACATAACATTCGGCTGTTTGTTTAGCCAGTTCTCTAATTCTTGTAATATAACCTGTCCTTTCTGTTACAGAAAGAACACCACGAGCTTCTAACATATTAAATGCATGAGAAGCTTTCATGACAAAATCATAAGCTGGAATAGGGAGTTTTTTATCCAAAACTTGTTTGGCTTCTTGTTCAAAATCTTGAAAATGCTGAAACCACATTTTTGTGGAGGCTTCATGAAAGTTGTAGTGGCTCCATTCGACTTCATTTTGATGACAGACATCGCCATATGTGAGGTTTGCATCCCATTGCATCTGATATACGTTATTGACGTTTTGCAAAATCATAGCTAGACGCTCTAATCCGTAGGCAATTTCTACCATGATAGGATGTAAAGATAAACCACCTACTGCTTGAAAATAGGTAAACTGGGTAATTTCCATTCCATCAATCCACACTTCCCATCCAAGACCCCAAGCGCCAAGTGTAGGACCTTCCCAGTCATCATGTACAAATCGGATATCATGTTTAGAAAGATCAAATCCTAAGGCTTCCAAAGATTGTAAATAAGTTTTTTGAATATCAAAAGGGGAAGGTTTTAAAATAACCTGCATTTGATGGAATACTTGTAAACGATTTGGATTTTCTCCATAACGGCCATCTTGAGGGCGTCTTGAAGGTTCTACGTAGACACCACAATAGGGTTCTTTTCCTAGTGCACGAAGAAAAGTGGCGGGATTAAATGTCCCAGCACCTACTTCAACATCATGTCCTTGGTGGATAGTGCAGCCTTTATCAGCCCAAAATTGTGTAAGAGTTATAAGAAGTTCTTGAAACGTACGCATAAGAAAATCGCTTTATTTAAAAGATTAATGATGTCAGTTTAATCGATGTTAAAGGTTTTTCTCAATGGTTGAGATTTATCTTTTAAAAAAATAGGTCTAAAAGTGTTGAGATAAACAGCAGAATCTATTTTAATAGGGGTCTGTAAGAAGTCAACCTAGAGTTTTAAAATATTAACATGAGATCCAGTACTCCCCC
>JBAWWQ010000234.1:0-2689 GCA_037146655.1 Chlamydiota bacterium
TAGTGATAATCCCGCCTAAAATGGGTATATTAAAGAGTGAATCTTTAGCCAAATAATGAATTTCCTCAGGCCAAGCTACCCCTAAGATAGGAGGATCTAAATAAGAAACATGATTTGCCGCAATAATAGCAGCCCCTTCACATTGATGTTCTTGCCCATAAACACGAAATCTATAAAAAATTTTTAGAAAAACCCAAGTCAAAAAATTTATCAACCGGTAAGCAAATGGTATTTTTAAACGACTTGCCCAAAGAGTTTTTGTCATAAAAAAGAACTGGTTAATTTTACAATCATTGCTATAACTTGATCGGCATTTAAATGTGTTGTATCGATTACAATAGCATCTTCTGCTTGTTTAAGAGGGGCAATCGAGCGATTGCTATCTTGGGCATCTCTTTTTTCCATTTCTTGTAGGACTTGCGCAGGATCAGAGTTTGTCCCAAACTTTTGTTTTAATTGATCCACCCGTCTTTGTGTACGCACTTTCAAGTCGGCATTAAGAAAAATTTTCAAATCGGCATTAGGAAAAATAACCGTTCCAATATCTCTTCCTTCCATCACAATATTGCTTTTATGACCAAAAACACGCTGAATTGGTAGAAGCTCTTGTCTAACAAAAGGATTTTTAGCAATTTTAGATGCCATTTCAGAAACTTTTTCTTGACGAATCGCTAAAGAAACATCTTGTTCATTTAAAAAATAATGGTATTGGCCATCTTCGATTTTAATATCAAAATCAAATTCTTTTAAAGATTTAATAATTGCATCATGATCTTCAAAATTTATATGATTTTGCAAAAGAAAATAAGTAAAACAGCGATACATCGCTCCCGTATCAAAATACAAAAAATTTAATTGACGCGCTAGCCCTTGCGCTACTGTAGATTTTCCCGTACCTGAAGGTCCATCTATAGCAATAATCACTTCATATCCTCATATTGTATGTAAATAAAAAAATAAGATAGGAATAGCAAAAAGCAAAGAGTCAAACATATCTAAGACTCCACCGAGTCCTGGTAGATTATTACTATCTTTGACTTTAGCATCTCTTTTTAAAAGAGATTCTGCTAAATCTCCCAGTTGTCCACCTATACTAAGCAAAGCCCCTAAAAAAATGGCATTTGGTATCGGCAGTTGAAACATCTCGGGATCGAGTTTTTGACCAATTAAACTAAAACAAACGCTAAGTAATATTGCACAAACAAACCCTACAAAAGCCCCCTCTAATGTTTTACTAGGGCTTAATACTGGAGCAAGTTTTCGTTTACCAAATAAACGGCCTCCAAAATAAGCTCCAACATCTGTCACCTTACAAATACAGATCAAATAAGCAAACCATACCCTCCCATCTCGCAAATCAAACTGACTAGATAAGCCAGGATATAGAATCTTAAGCATTAAACCCATAGGGACTGCAATATAACAAATAGCAAAAAACTGCACAGAAACAGAGGCTATTGCATTAGAAATTTGCTGATATTTAAGGCAAAAGAAAACAAAGATAGCAAGCAATAGTACTCCTATAGGAAATTCTATAGCCCAAGGAAAGATGCCACTTAAATAGATAGCTAACACTTCTAAAGAGCCAAAAGTCATCATCCATATAGGAGACACCTCTACCCCTTTAACTCTACAAAACTGGGCAAACTCCCAAATCCCAATTGCTCCAATTGTTGCAATAAGTAGGGTAATAATACCTTGTACTAGTGGATAATAGGAGTAAAAAATCACAGCCGCAACACCCATAAGAATTATCAAAGATAATCCCATTCGCATTTTTAAATCACGAAATTTACTATGAGAACTCATCCGCCAAAACGCCTTTCTCTATGTTGATATTCAATAATAGCTTGAAGCAACTCCTCTTCTCCAAAATCAGGCCACAGTATTTCTGTAGTATGAACTTCTGTATAAGATAACTGCCACAATAAAAAATTACTTAATCTTTTTTCGCCACTTGTTCTAATGAGCAAATCGGGATCGCTCCATTTAGAAGTATCAAGATAGCTGGAAATCAAATTTTCTGTAACGTTTTGTTTTTGAATTTTTCCTAAATCGACATCGTCCAGGATTTTTTTAACAGCACGTGTAATCTCATTACGTGATCCGTAATTCAAAGCTAAAACAAGATTAATTTTTGAGCAAGCCGATGTCGCTTCTATAGTAGATGCAAGTTCATTTTGCAGCGTAGCAGGAAAAACAGATGGATCTCCTATTGAACTTAATTTGATCCCTTCTTTTATTAAAATCTTTTTTTTCTTTTTCAAAAAAACAGTGATTAACTTTAACAAGTATTCTATCTCCTCGCAGGAGCGTCCCCAATTTTCTGTAGAAAATGCAAACACCGTCACAGTCTTAACGCCAAGTTCAAGACAGCATTTGATAACCCTATCAATAACCTCTGCCCCTTTCCAATGACCTATTGGAACAGGTAGTCCTTTTTGCTTTGCCCATCTTCTATTGCCATCCATAATGAATGCAATATGGTTTGGAATGTGTTTAAAATCTATTTGATTTTGAAGTGAGGCAATAACAGAATTTTCTAATAAAAGGGTCACGGCACTGTTCCTTATATTCAACTTTAAGTTAAGTTTAGTCAGTCTACCACAAAGATATTTCTTAAAAAAGAGCTAGTTTTACCAAAGACTATGCATTAAAAAGTAGCCTCAAAAACAGTAGCCCCCTATAC
>JBAWWQ010000235.1:0-2652 GCA_037146655.1 Chlamydiota bacterium
GCTATTAGATGATGCATTTTCATTTTTAGCAAAAAATTTTCATCTGTAAAAGTACTAAAACCAGATAACAAGAAATCTTGATTTGTCGAAGAATGAAAACTTTTTTTAAACTCCCGTACACCGTTTTTATTTCGATAAGCTCTCGGTAAAATAGATATCAATCCCAGCTTCCTATAATTCGAATCCTCTAGGCTACATTTATCTGTACCCTCTTTTTGTAACAAATAGGCTGGGCTAGCTGTCTGCCCAAGACAATATTGCATCCGAAGGGCTAATAGTACTGCTTTTTTTAAACGCCCATCAACAAGTGGTAAATACTTTCCACAATCATCAAGCAGATTCTGAATTTGCTTTTTCCTATCATGGATCTGATTTTCGCTTAATTTTTCTAAAATTGCAGCGTCTTTTAAACACTCTTCAATATAATCATAATCGATAAAATATTTTTCACTAAGTTCATCTTGTTTAGCTTTTTCACCCCAACTAAAATCTTCCAATAGTCCAAATCGACAAAAACATTTTTCACTTTCTTCATTTTCCCTAAGAGATGCAAATTCAAATAATCTACCTTTCGTCAGCTCCTCTGATTCATGAAAGTATCCTTCTATAGAAGCTTGATAATCTTGTAATTGTTTAGTAGGTAAAATAAATCCTGGAGAGTGAAGCTCATATAAATCTGCGACTAAAACAGGAACATCTGGTAGTTTGCTTTGACTTGTTCTTCTTACTAAATGATCCAAAATAGCCACTAAATGGTACGTGCATAAAAGTGCATGAGGTGAAGCTACCTCACGTAATAGACTCATATTTGATAACAGAGTGAGTATTTTCTCTACCTGTTCTGTTTTTTTTATAAGCTCAGCCTCAGTAAGGTGTGGCCAAAGAACCTCTCCCTTAGATACAGGAACAGGCAACTTCGTAATAGCGGCACATAAAATCTCTTGGATTCTTAATAAAGTTCCCCAATCTCCCATGCTACTGTTTCTTGCATCACAATAAGCTTGTATCTTTGCATCTAAATGAACTGCATCTTCAAAATTGAACTCCTCTAAAAGAGGTAGTCCTCCTTTAATCTTTAATTGAGGATCATAATCTGACTCGTCATCTTTATTTTGTAAAGCTACCAAAGGACTTTTAATTACATGGGCATCTTCAGGCAACTGCTTTCCTTCAATAATCCCTTGCCCCTTATTTTGCGCTAGATAAGAACTATCTAATCTTTCTAATAGTCGATGTCCTTCACTAAGCTCTTCTTGAGAAATCCACCCATGATCAAAAGATTTAGTTAAAGAACGAGCGACTTTCTCTGAAGAGATTTTTAAGAGCCTTTCTAGAGAGATTTTTTCTTTTGCAGATAAATCTAAAGGATTTATTTTTTTTAAATGCTCTGTAAAATCTACTAGCGTTTGACACTGCACAATATATTTGAGTTTGCGATACTGATCATAAGAAGAGCAACTTTGGCGCAATGCCTCCATTAAACATTTCCAACCACATGTTCCAGATCTTTGAGCAGAGCGATAACTAATATGACCTTGATCTTGCAAAACTTCCACTCCACCTAAAGACTGCAATAACCCACTATAAAGCTCTTTTGGCCCTTTTGTTTCATCTTCACCTTGTGGCTTTAATAAATTAAGATAACTGAGCTCAAACAACGATTTATAGAAATTGATAGAGGTTATATTACTAGCAGAGATATTTTCTATCTGGATCGAGCCTTGATACTTTTGTTTTAATCCATGGCAAATAGTAGGGTGGTACTCTAGGCCTTCTCCTGTATTATACACAGCAAAACTGTAATTGCCAGATTCACTTTTTTTAACCTCATATAAAATAGCATGAGCATCCATTTTATTACTCCATCCACCTGGCAAAAGCAAACTAGCACCCGGCTCTAAAGCTCTTACTGCTTCCACAACTTGCCCAGCTATTTCTTGCAATCCTTGTAAAAACAGCTCTTGCTTTTTGATAGATAAATTGTCTTTTTCTCCAGAAACTTCCCGAGAATAAAGCTGACGTAAATTCTGAGTCAGATTAGATAAAAATGTAAATTTTTCGATAAAAAGTTCAGTATTAAGTCCTAAATCAGCACATCTAGTGCGATTGGTTGTCAGCAAAGATCTCATATAATCAGTTGTGATCAAAAAGTCAGAGCCTTCAAAATTTGCATCCTTAATAGCATGGTCATCTAAAATTAACCCAAATAACTTCTGAGGAATTGGCTGATTCACCTGAAACTTTTCATAAGCTGTAGTGACATCATTACTAGTAGCATCTACAATTGCTTGACTAAGACGCAATGCCTCTTCAAGGTGATCCATAGTAGAAGGAACTGCATCTTGGTTAGATGCAGCTCTTGTGAAATTTCCAGGAATTGACATAAACATCCTTTATATAATTAAAATTATAATTAATTATACAATTATAATTTAGTTTAATTCAATTATTAATACTGAGTGTTAATAATTTTTGTTTTTTTTAATTACACCACTTATCCAAAAGTCGTAAGATGTTGACAATCAGAGGTTAAGAGTTTATCTGTCTTTATAACTTTGATTATTAAGGAGTTAGATTGTTTTATTTATAATTAGCGATTAAAAAGATATTAACCCCCAACTAGGGTAGACCTTTTATTAAATTTTTATTTTT
>JBAWWQ010000236.1:0-2588 GCA_037146655.1 Chlamydiota bacterium
GTTAAGCTCCCAGTGTTTTTTGCGTTTACTGTGGCTGTGGTTTTTAATTTCTAATAGTTGGAAGTTGCATTAGGATTTAATCATAAATGCATGCTATTTTAAATTGTTAAAACTTTAAAAAAGACAACATCATGCAAAAGCTAGGGATCATTTTAAAAAAAGGGAAAGAAAGCATCTTTCAAAATCGCCACTTATGGATTTTTTCAGGGGCGATAGCTTCTTATCCTAGTCATTTTGAAAATGGTCATATTTACCCTGTGTATAGTCATGAAGGGGCTTTTTTAGGTTCTGGTTATTTTAATCAAGGTAAGAGCTTAGCTGGGCGCATTTTAGCATTTGGAGAGGTAGATCCTTGGCAAATGCTTTGCAGTCATTTAGATAAAGCCATTTTTTTAAGAGATCAGCTTTTTGATCAAAAAACAACGAATGCTTTTCGACTTGTTAATGGAGAAGGGGACTTTATTCCAGGACTTGTGATTGATCAGTATGACAAGTATTTAGTTATCCAAAGTGGTAGCTTAGGTATGGATTTACTTAAAAAAAATATCGTGGATTATTTAGCAGGTAAAAAAAGATGGAAAGGGATCTATGAAAAATCTTCTGGCTCTTCGAGAAAAGAAGAAAAGTTGCAAGATAATATTGGCGTTTTATGGGGTGAAGAAAAGGAAGACATCACTGTTTTAGAAAATGGATTTTCTTTCAAAGTCTATTGGAAAAAAGGGCAAAAAACAGGATTTTTTCTAGATCAAAGAGAGATGCGAGCTCAGATAAAAGAGCTTAGCCACAATAAAAAAGTATTAAATGTTTTTTCTTATAGTGGGGGCTTTTCTGTTTATGCTATGGCAGGAGGAGCTAAGAGTGTAGATTCTTTAGATAATTCCACGCAAGCTACAGAGTGGGCAAAACAAAATTTTCAGCTAAATGGCTTTTCTGAGGGACGTAGTAGGTTTTTGACTCAAGATGCGTTTTCATTTTTATCGAAAGAATCTTTAGATTATGATCTTATTATTTTAGATCCACCAGCTTTTGCTAAAAAAAAGCATGACGTTTCTCAGGCTAGTAAAGGATATCGAGAGATCAACTATCAAACACTTTCTAAAATGCCAAAAGGGAGTTTTTTGCTCACTTGTTCATGTTCTTACTATGTTGATGAAGAACTTTTTCAGACGCTGATTTTTCAAGCGGCTAAAATGGCAAATCGTTCTGTTCAGATTATTGGGAAACATCTTTTAGCAAAAGATCACCCTATCAATCTTTTCCATCCAGAAAGTCATTATCTTAAAAGTTTACTTCTCTATGTGGATTAACCAATAAAGAAGTAAACTTACCTAGGAGTTATGCTAATTCCCATAGCCTAAAAAGGCGGTCAATATACAATTGTTGATTAGCAGTAAAGTCTTGTTCTTTTGCAAAATTTTTAGCAGCATCAAGCCCTGATGTGATAAATAGCTCTAATAAATCATTTTCTATATGAGGAGATATCTCGGTTTTACCTATATCTTTTATTATTTGAAAAAGATTTTTTATAGATATTATATTATCTTTATAAGCATCTGGTATTCTTAGATCTTCCCATGCAATGGTGTCTTGCATGATGTTTTCTAGAAAGTTGATGCCAATTAGATAGGGTCGTATAGTTTCTGGTATTATTTTTTGGAGAGCTAGAGCCACTACCTTGAGGTTAGGGTCTAAATTTGGTAAGTCAAGTATGGTTTCGAATCTTAGATTCTTCCAAAGAATAGTTTGAAGGTTCTTATGGTCGATTAGATCGGGAGAATCTGGAAAATAGAATTCACAAGATTGTTCCCACTTTTCTATAAATGAGCCTTCTTGTAATTGATCGACTCGATCTAATATGATAGCGAGCTTATAATCATCAACTAAATCTGAATCCTTTAGATAAGGTAGTAGTTCTATAATTTTTATATAATTACCTTCAGCTCTTCCAATTTTTTTGCCTTCTTCAAGAATTTTATGAGCTTGATCCACATACAAGCTTGTATCCTCAACTGGTATTATAGGAAGTGCTATATTATGAACTAGATGCCGGATGTGATCTTCATAGGATATTCTAGGAAGTTCCATACTAAGAGCCGTAGCAAAAGAAAGGTCTTGCTTAGATAAAGCGTCATCTATTTTACCAATTAATAATGTTTTTATAGTTGAGTTAAGAGGCTGTGGAAATACACGGACATATTGCCTTGGATTATTACAATTATCAAACTCTTCTTTTATTTCTATAATACCTATATCAAAAGCCTTTTGGAATTCTTTACGGTTTATCAGGATCTGAACAAGAGCTTTATTCAGTGTTGTATTGTTTAGGTGGTTCTCGATAGTTGCAGAACAAGGAAAACAGGATTTAATAGCTTGAGACCATTGTTCACTAAATGTGCCTTTAGATTGATCGATACGATCTAGCAAGATAGAGGCAACTATGTTATGGTTAGTTTCGGCATCTAGCCTAGTATTACATAATAAGCTCACGGCTGAATGGTATTCACCGTAATATTTTATAGAAGCTTCCATGACACTGCGGATTAAAAGTTTTTTAGATTCACCATCCAAAGTTAGTGCAAGTCCCATAC
>JBAWWQ010000237.1:0-2576 GCA_037146655.1 Chlamydiota bacterium
TTGACTATACCAAGGATCTTTTTTTCCACTAAAAATTCCATCTAAAATTTTCGCTTTATCTTCATCTGTAACCACCAGTCTATTTTTTAAGACTTTAAAAGCTTCTTTTGCATTTTTAGCTTCGGATAATTTTGTAGATACAGAAAAGCTCTCTATTAAACCAACAGCAGAAACCACCATACTAGCACCGCTTGTAAAAGCGCTACCGAATGTGCCTAGCCATCCAAGAATATTCAAGGCCTTAGATGTGTTAGATGTTGCATTCGCTATAGTAATACCCGCAGTAGTTGCTGTAGCTCCTCCAGACACTGTCTCGGTAACACCTCGCGCCACTCTAATACCAGATGTAGCTAAAGCTGTATTATCTCCATTTTGAGAAGATTTCTTAATACCCGTGATACCTCTTTCAAACTGAAGTGCACCAGTTACCATCTGTGTAACACCACCACCTAAAAAGATTCCATTAGAAAGATCAGAACTAGGGTTGTTATACATGGCTGCGTTATAAGCCGCATCTGTTTTTCGGATAACACCAAGCACATCTCCTGTTACATAAGTGAATTCAACAAAACTTCCTTCGGCTAATGTTCTTGTTTTTTTAACTTCTTTATTCTCATCAGAAGCTTTGTTAAATAATTTAATTAAATCGGGACCGCTATTATTGGCTGGTTTTTTTAAGCTAGAACTCTCTTGAGGAGATGCTCTTAATTGTGTTGGATCTATAGCTGTCATAATAAACCTTAATCAAATATTAAATATTTTTATTATTAATAATTAAAACTATTAAATATCAAATATAACATAAACATTATTAAAAAATAACATTATGTTTTATTTTTATTTAAATTAAATAAAAAAATACTATATTTATAAAGCAAACCGCCTAGATGTATTGATCGCATTCTTAACAACAGAATTTATTAAACACCTAATTGTTAGCTGTTTATGATTTAAAGCCCGTGTTAATACCCGTTGTATGGATAAAAATGCTTTTAAATTAGCGTTTTTTGTTTATATTTTTTTTTAAACTTGATATAATTAATTATTTAAAGAAACAACAAACAATAAAAAACTATGACATCTATTACAAACACTACAATTACTACCCACCCTCTAACTCAGGTCACCATGTCTGATGGGACTACGTATGATGTAACAGTGAGTTATTTGGATCAAAATGGGAAACCTTTATCTGTATGTGCTTTTCATGAAAACTGTCAATTTGAGCATAGTTTGGCATTAAAAGATCGGTTAAGTTCCCTTCTTAAAGCTATCACAGAAACCCACGCTAATAAGTCTGGTATTAAATCATTTCGTGACATCAAGGTGATGACTTTGACAAATGATGGAATCACTTTCGATCAAACTCCATTAAAAAAACACGATGTAGACTTTGATAAATCTAAGACTGAAAACTTTACGCAGGATGCGCCAACCAAAGAGCTTCTAAACACATGTCATAAAGTTGCCGATATATGGAATAAAACATCCAAGCTTATTTTAGATGATTATAATTGCCATACACAAGACTCTATAGAAGGTCATGTAGATGAAGTTACGCCAGCAGCGGCAAGCGCTTTCACTCTGACACAATCAGACAAGAAATCAAACCGAACAACAGTAGATGTGGTATTGGATCCGAAAACACCGACGCAGCAAGGTATGCTATCAACTGGATTAGGAATGATTGGTAATGCAGCAGGGAGTATTGCAGCAGGTTTAGGAGAGTCTGTATTCAGAGGGATAAAACACATGTTATCCGCAACAACACCAGCAACAACATCAAGTGATCTACAAACAGACACCGAAGCTACTCAATCTTCTACAAGCCTAGCTTGGACAAACTCTCTAGAAGAGTCAGCAAAGACTATAAACGAATCTGAAGCACTTAAATCAATAACAAACACATTTAATGCAGCTAAATCTAAAGATGAGAATGCTGTATCCGTATTAATTAATAAGACCTACGAGTTCTCAAAGAGAAAAAATCATAACTTCGAACAATTCGTTGAGAGGTTAACTACCCAATTTGAAGATATAGCCTCACATCTCACTGACGACCTTAAAAAGACGTTTAAAGATGAGACTATCAAAAAACTTGAAGAACACTTTAATGCTCTTATTGAACAAATAACCCAAACAACAAACACATGGACCGGAATCGCAATAAGTTTATTTAGAACAAGCAATCCTAGAGGCACCTTAAAAGAGGCTTATATAAAAGCAAAAGCACCAACATTCCATCTGATAACAAGTAAGTTAGGTTTAGAATGGACTCATGATGAACAAAATGCTCTATTTAAGAAATTATTCCCTTAATAACTTTGAGAATTCCCACAACCGCAAGAACCTCTTACATTGGGATTAGTTACTTTAAAACCTGAATTTCTTAAGCCTTCATGATAGTCAATTTCAGAACCAAGAAGTCGACTTACAATGTGTTTATTAACATGAACTTCTACCCCATGACCTAAAAAAATCACATCATCTTCTGAAGCCTTTTTAGAAAAGTCTAAAATATACTCATAACCCCCGCAGCCACCTGGCTGATCTCCAAAACGAAGACCCCAACCTTC
>JBAWWQ010000238.1:0-2542 GCA_037146655.1 Chlamydiota bacterium
TTCTAGTTCAAGGCCTCTTAAAGAACATTTTTTAAGGTTTTCTTTTCTGTGACGCAAGATTATTGTAGGAAGAAAAGAAGACATTTTTTATATAGTTCTCATTTGAATCATAAAATAACAGAAGATGACCCATAAATATATAGATTATGGGGTGTTTTTTGCAAGATTAGGTGAAAATGAGGCATGTGTGGATTTTATTTTTTCTTGTTTTATTAAAAGGGATTTTCGCTTTTTCTCAGGAAAATCAGATTTTTATTACAAAAGATTTTACAAAAGCCAAAGAAATCGCCCGAGGGTATCAAAAACCGGTCGTTTTACTTTTTACGGGATCTGATTGGTGTCAATACAGTCAAGATCTTCTTAAACACACATTGTTATCAGATGGATTTGCCCAATCTATTAAAAAAAAATACGTTTTTGTTCAGATTGATTTTCCTGAATTTGATCGAGCACCTACGAAAGAGAGACTTGAATTAAACGCTTTTTTAAAAGAAAAGTTCCATATTACAGAATTTCCAACAGTTATTTTTTTAGATCCTGACATGCAAGAGATCATGCGGTTTGGATATTCTATCACGTCAAGTGGTCAGTATGCTAATTATCTGATTTCAGCCTATGAAAAGTATAACCAGTTAAAGACGAGCCTTTGTGGTAAAAAAGAATGGACTTTTGAGCAATTAAAAGAGAAATATTTAGAAGCTGAAGAGTTAGGTTCTAATTATTTGATAACAGGTTTATTAAATTTGGGACTTTCTAAAGACAAAGAGTGTTTTTTTCATTTAGAACAATACTCTAGAGTTCAAGGAGATGATCGAAAAGAATTGCGAAGGCAAATACTTTCCTTAAATAGTGACAACAGACAATCTGTCGCTCTTCGCCTTGCCATACTAGACTATCAAGAGATGATGCAGCTAAGCCCTCATGTTGCATTAGCAAATCTTTTAAAAGATGTGGATACAATTGAAATCAGTAAAGGGGGCTTACATGAAAAAGCACTTGGTTGGCGCATTAATAGATTGCTTGCTCAACAGCTTGTTTTAGAAGGAGAATTTGAAGCGGCTAATATTTATGCTAAAAAGGCTTTATACTTATCTCCAGACAGGTATCAAAGAGACGTGAGTCTCCTTATCCAACAAATTTCATTAAAACTTAAGTCGGATCAAGAGATAGCTAGTACTTTAGCCAAATAAATATTTTAAAAGTGGTTTTAAACTTTATATTCTTTACAATACCTCCTTATTTTATAAAAAATGGAGTTTATTGTGACCTTATCTATCAATAATTTACCTAAGAAATTTTATCCTTATTTATTGGGACATGCAGAGTGCAACGCTACCTATAAAAATCAAATTGATGCTGTATTTCAGCAGCCTTTAAGACCTTTGGCTCAAAATCCCCAAGAAGGGCAGTTTGCGGTTAGACCCTATATTTTTGACGCGGGCAACTGGTTTCTTAAGCTCAATAGAACAGATCAGCCAAATATTCGTCCAGATACTGTTCTTTATCGCATTCGAAAAGCAGCTAAAATTGAAAAATTTATTATAGAAAATCATTTAGAGAATCAATTTATTCTTCCTAAGAAAAATTTGTATTGGCATCCACAGGAGCAGCGTTTTTATGTAGTGAGTGAAAAGCTTCAGCTGTCTAATGAAGTAGCAGAGCCTTTAAATGCGCAAATTGAGCAAGAGTTTAAGTATAACGCTGACCAAGCGCATGGGCAAGCAGAGGCTTTGGCAAATGGAGCACCTAAACGTAGTATTACAGCTGATCAGGCAAAGAATTTAGCTAGGATGTGTTTAGAGCTTGGTTATACGGACTTGTCTTATAACAACCTTTATTTTAATCAAGAAGGCAAGGTCGCCATTATTGATACAGAGCCTGTACAAAGAACATTTAAAAAAACAATATTTAGCTTTTGGGTGTTTAGGTGTGGACTAGCTGATAGAGTTTGGGTTTGTGCAGAGCATGCTTTAGGTGGAATATCTAGACTTAAATTTTATTGTTCAAATCCTTTGGCTATGAAAGCTGTAGAGAAGATAGAAAGAAACCATATTTTATGGAATCTTGCAAAACTTGCTTCTAAATTAGGGGTAACTTGTTTGATGATTTATGTTGCTCCATCGCTAGTTAGTCGTGTAGTGGTCTTGGGAGTTGTTAAAGGGGTTCTTTATATAAAAGTTTCTCTGTTGGCAATGAATAGTTTGTCACTTTTGAGATGTTTATATTTGACACATCGAGGGCTGCTAGGGTGGAGTAAAATCATTCAGCAGCATCCTATATAGATTAATTTTTCCAGGAAGTTACAGTTAAAAGCTTTTGAGGGATTTCAAAAAGGAATCTAGAAGGTGAGCACGGAGAGTCTTTCCCGTGCTTTTTTCTTGTCCTAGCCATGCTGAGGTAAAGGCGTTCTTTGCAGCGGGTAAGTGCTACATACATAAGTCTTCTTTCTTCTTCTATTCCAGTTTCTTTGAGGCTTTTTTCGTGAGGGATAAGATTGTCTTCAAGTCCTACAAGAAAGCAAACAGGGAATTCTAAGCCTTTA
>JBAWWQ010000239.1:0-2541 GCA_037146655.1 Chlamydiota bacterium
GGCAAAAGACGTGTTGTGATGTTTTGGGGTACTCTTATTTCATTAATTTGTATTTCAATGATTGTTTATTTTCCTAGTTTATCCATCTCTATACTCATGCTACTGCTACTGCTTTTAGGTTTTTCTATTAGCAGCTTTCTTCTTTGCTTTACAATGATTCGAGAAAATTACTCCCCTATGTTTGCTGCAACAGCAATTGGTTTTATGAATGCTTTTGATGCTTTTTTTGGAGCTTTTTCAGACCCTTTAACAGGAAAATTTCTTGATTTAGGTTGGGATGGAAAAATCCTAGATGGAGCACATGTTTTTTCTGTCCATACTTACAAGATGGCCTTCTTAACACTTCCTATCTATTTACTATTAGCCCTTATCTCCTTAAAAAAAATCAAAGAGACCCATTGCAAACCCTATATACCTTCATCACTTCCTTAAAAAATGCTAGGTCAAGGGAGGTGGTAGAAAAATTGGGGGTTTAAGTTTTCGATGAAGATCAGAACGTGAAGGAGTCAGCGAAGGTAATGTTTCAACAAGTTTTTTGGCTATTTCCTTCTGTGAAGGCGTTTTTAATAACGCTTCTTCTTTAGTTCCAAACATATTCTTAAACAGATTATGAAGCGATTCCTTAGACGCATTAATAACAGTCTGCTGAATTTTTACCTCATCTAAACGCTTTGCTATCTCAGATTTCCCCTCTTCAAATTTTTGCTCATCTTCAGAGGCCATCTTTAAATGGTCCTTATTTTTAGAGAAATAAACTTTAGCATCATCTAAGGAGTTGGTATGTTCACGCAGCAGTCCCTTTAAAACATAATAAGAGGGATTCTTACGAAAGTAATCCATCATTGCTTGAAGCTTAGGAGATCCTTTTAAAGGCTCATTTTTTCTAGTCTCATACACTGTTATATATTGTTTTACACAAGCAATATACTCCTGATAAACTCTCTCATCATCTTGCGTTTCTAAAACTGCCTGGCTTTTACTCAGAGCTAACCAAGCCTTATGTAGTTGATCGACACGAATATCATCAGTATTTAAATCAGCAAACGCCGCATTCAATAATAACTTATACTTTTCTTGAAGAGCTAATAAAGCTTGTTCTGGGTTCTTTTCTTTCTTTTGACACATTTGAGCAAGATTATCTTCTACTTCTCGTAGAACACGTTCTAAATAACAATCCAATCGATTGGAACTTTTAGGATTGTTATACGTCGCATTTCTTTGAAATTCTACAGAAGTCCCTACAAAAGATCCCCTATGTTCTTGGGAAGTTAATCGTCTTACAATACCTTGAAAAAAGCTTATTCGATCATGTATATTTAAATCAGAAAGAGACTCAATATCCTCTTGTTTAAGAGCAAATCTTTGCTTTATATAGCTTTGTAAAATCTCGTCTAAGTCTAAAAACGTCTTTGTCTGAAACTCCTCACTTATTCTTTTTAACATATTATCATACAATGTAGGGGTAAGAGCAGCGTGACCTGCTTCACATTTTCCAACTCCACAATGAGCTCTTGCACCATTATACTGGGTCTTACCTCTAGAAGTTTCACATCCCCAAGAAAAGGCTATAGCAAACCTATGAATAGAATAAGCCAAACGAGTCTGAACCTTAGTTAAAGTGCTCTCTTCATCTACCAGATCACAATGATGATCTATTTTACCAATTAAGCTTGCAGATTTTGAAGGAGTCAAAATCTTTCTGGAAATACGATCAGATGAGGATAGTTTCTTATCACCTTCAGATTTAGTACGTAAATTATATACAGAACTCCTTTGAGTAATTGCTGAAACCATCTAACGCCTTGTGATTTTAATTAAAAAAACCACAATTTTACATAAAATAGTATTTAAAAACTAGGCATACATTAATATAAACTAAAAAAAACTATATTTTTAATTTATATTTTTAATTACATTTATTTAAAAAAAAATTACGCAACAAATTGTTGCGTAATTACCATATTTACTAAGATAATAGATTCGCAAAATTCGAAAAACTACTTAATATGCTTACTAAGAAGTCCTGCTAATTTCATCATATCTACAGGTTTTGAACCTATTACTTTGCTAAGTTTTGCATCAGGCACAATAAGTCTTCTATTTTTTGTATCTTGGCACTTATTAGCTTTGATATATGCCCATAGTTTTTTTACAATCTCAGGACGCGTTAAAGTCTTTCCACCAACTATTGCTTGTAAATCTTCTGATACAGAATAAGTAAGTGTTGTTAAACCTGAAGTTCTTTTACCTGTTGTTTTTCTTGCAGTCTTAGCTCTTTTAACTGTTTTTGCTTTTTTTACAGTCTTAGCTCTTTTAACTGTTTTTGCTTTTTTTACAGTCTTAGCTCTTTTGACTGTTGTTTTTCTTGCAGTCTTAGCTTTTTTTACAGTAGTTTTAACTCTACTTTTTGCTTTTTTTTTGACAACCATGTTAATCACCTCTTTGCCTATTTAATCTAGTACATCTGAAACACTACGTTTCACTTTCTTATATTCTATGAATTAATATGTTTTACAAAACTAATCAAGTTTATTTTTCATT
>JBAWWQ010000240.1:0-2520 GCA_037146655.1 Chlamydiota bacterium
GTCTATAGTTGGTTCTATGGTTTTTTTGGGACTTGGTGAGCGTCTCCCCCCATTGCAGAAAGATTTTGATGAAAATGAAGTGAACAACGTCACAACTTCAGCTGAACGGCGCCGCTTTGTTTTTTCAGTAAGGAAGCAAGATCGTAAGTCTCTTATAGGGCCTGCTACATCACAGTGGGCTTATAGTGCATTTAAAGCAATCTCTTACATACAAGATCATTCACAACATTTTTTAACTCCGACTTTATTAATGAAAGCTGGTGATGATCAATTTGTGAAAAACGAAGAGCTAGACAAAATTTGCGAACAAGCAAAATCTTGCCGGAGTATCGTTTTTCCGAGCGGAATGCATGAACTTTATCTTGAAAAAGATGCCATCCGCGAAGAACTCATCAATCATGTGCGTGATTTTTTGAAATAGCTTTCTAGTCCTAAAAGAATATCACCCTTGCAAAAACTAACAATGTAGCAATAGCTAAAACTAAATCGCGAATAGCTTCAATTTATGAAGTGCGGTTTGAGGGGTGAAGTGCGGTTTGAGGGATAAAGTGCATTTTTAATGGAGTGCATTTCTAATTGACAGTGGTACTACGGTAGACGCCCTTCTATCAGAAAGGCGTCATTAACGTAGGGCTGCGGCAGTTGACCAAAAGCTTACGCAATCTTGATCATTTGCCTTTTAACTACGTGTAATTATTAGAGCGCCGATAGGGATCATAAAGGAGACTTTATGCATCTTTCCATAAGTGAAGCATCAATTTATTTAGGTGTATCATGCTGTACTTTAAGGAGATGGGACAAATCTTTCAAACTGATTCCTGATTCTCTGACACCAGGCGGCCATCGCCGGTATTCCATTTCAAACCTAAAAAACTTTGCGGGAGTAGTCGCTGACGAGGAGAACAAAAAAGTCATAGCCTATTCGCGAGTGTCCTCCCATGACCAAAAAGAAGATCTAAAAAGACAATCCCTTGTTCTTAGTCACTATTGCAAAAAAGAATTTTCAGGACCTGAGGTTATAGAAGATCTCGGAAGCGGAATGAACTATAAGAAAAAAGGTCTTAGAAAATTAATAACCATGATTCTGTCCGGCCAGGTATCTGACATTGTGCTCACCCATAAAGATAGACTTCTTAGATTTGGTAGTGAATTAATTTTTCTTATTTGTAAATTCTTTGGCATCAGAGTTCACATTATCTATGAGGAAAAAGACTTAACCAACGAACAGCTTCTCGCATTTGATGTTCTAGAAATTATCACTGTTTTTTCTGCAAGGCTCTACGGAAAAAGTTCTCATAAGAATGTAAAAATCACTTGCCAACACAACCATACATATGTATTGTTTAGGTAAGAGCAATTCTTCACACGAGTTTTCTATGCCTTGTCTTGCCCACAAAATCGAACTTAAATTAAACAACAAGCAAAGAACTTATTTTAAAAAGGCTTGTGGCGTTTCAAGGTTCACTTGGAACTGGGCACTTTCATCTTGGGACAAAGCTTACGAAGAAAATAAAAATCGACCCAAAGAAGAACGATCTCCTGTAAACGGCATGGCACTTAAAAAAGAATTTAATAAGTTAAAAAAAGAACAGTTCCCGTGGACTTTTGAAGTTACCAAATACGCGAGCCAGCAGCCATTTATTCACTTAAATCTTGCATTTGGACGATTTTTTAAAGGACTATCAGGCAAACCAAAGTTCAAAAAAAGAAATAAATCAGTGGATAGTTTCTATGTTGGTGGAGATCAAGTAAAAATTAAAAATAAAAATATTTGGGTCCCTAATCTTGGCTGGGTAAGACTAAAAGAATGGACAAGATTTGAAGGGCCGATAAGATCAGCAACATTTTCAAGGAAAGCAGACAGGTGGTTTGTATCGCTTCAGATTGATACTACGATCTCTCCAAAGTCCCCGCTTAAAGAGGCCGTCGGAGTTGATCTAGGTATCAACTCATTAGTTCATACTTCCGATGGAGTATCTATTCTGTCCCCAAAACCCCTCAGGAAAGGCCTAAAAGCCCTAAGAAGGGCATCAAGGCGCCTTGCCAAAAAAGAAAATGGTTCCAAAGCTAGAGGAAAACAAAAGTTAAAAGTACAAAAGATTCACTTTAGAATCTCAAACATAAGAAAGGACACTCTCCACAAAACATCAAGTTACCTCATAAGTCAGTATAAAGGTATTGCAATCGAAAATCTAAACGTTTGCGGAATGCTTAAAAACCACAAGCTTTCCAGAGCGATTTCAGATTTAGGTTTTTACGAACTTAGAAGACAACTTGAGTACAAATCCCGGATGTATGGAAATAATCTAGTTGTAGCAGGTAGATTTTTTCCAAGCTCTAAAAAGTGCTCTTCTTGCGGCAGCAGTAAAAAAGATCTTTCATTAAAAGAGAGAGTTTTCTCCTGCGACTGCGGCATTTCACTTGATAGAGACTTAAATGCATCTTTGAACCTAAGAAATTTAATAAAAATAGTTGCTATGTTGGGAATGAAGATCTTGCCTCAAGCAAGTTAGCCAGACC
>JBAWWQ010000241.1:0-2511 GCA_037146655.1 Chlamydiota bacterium
GAACTTCCGGTGGTAAAAGAATTTTTACGGCCGCGTCCTGTAAAAAACCATTTTCCCTTGATAACCTACCCGAAGCTGTTTGAACACCTTTTTCCAATGCCTCTTTTAACCCCGTTACCAATTCCCCAGAATTATTGCTACTTCCTTTGCCCTTCAACAAATCAAGTGGATTCTGGGCATATATATAACAGGGGAAAAAAAATAAGAAAAGAATAGAAGATGCACCGGTTCGCATAGTTGAAGATTTTAAAATATTTTTAACCATTAGTTAGCACTTATCTGTGTTAGATAAATAATATACAAAATACATGCCGCAAATGAATATGTATGCTTACATCAAAACTGAGCAATTTATATAATTGATGCTTTTTTAATCATTTATCGGTATATTTCCGATATTTTATTGTTTATTATACATTAAATTGACAAATTAAATATCAAATATCGAATATTATCCGATATTTGATATTTAATTTGTCAATTATGGAATTCAGGGAGCAAGTTAGCAATTATGCCGGACAGCCACTAACCAGACAGGTTTTAATGGACTTACTGAAAGATTATAAAAGACCTTATGATAAAATAAATGAGCTCGTAAAACAAAAAATACTCACCCAAATTAAAAGAGGTGTATTTATCCCAGGACCGCAACTAAAGATCGAAGGCCCCGAAAATTTTCTTTTGGCGAATCACCTGTGGGGACCAAGCTATATTTCCTCCGATACGGCCCTATCCTACTGGGGATTGATACCCGAGCGGGTGTATGAGATCTGTTCAATGAGCACGAACAGATCTAAAACTTATAAAACACCTGCGGGAAGATTCAAATACCACCATTTAGCGCTCCCCTATTACTCCTTTGGACAGCAGCAGATAGAACTTGCTCCCAGACAAAGAATTTTGATAGCAACCCCTGAAAAGGCACTTTGTGATAAAATAATTTCTACTCCGCGCCTGATACTTAGAAGCATCAAACAAACAAGGGCTTATCTAATGGAAGATCTTCGCATAGAAAAACAAAACTTATGGGAACTCAATATCCGCAGTATCAAAGACTGGATAAAAAAAGCTCCCAAAGAGGCTAGTATTTTAATGTTATATAAAACCTTAGCTGAATTATGATTAAAGAATGGATTGAAGAATATAAACCCAACAGTAGGGAGGATGCTGAACAGGCTTTGCGGGAAATTATGCAGCAGATTGCGCTGGCCGGTTTGCAGAGAAGCGGCTTTTTTGAAAAAGCAGCCTTCTATGGCGGAACAGCTTTGCGAATATTCTATGGTTTAGAAAGGTTTTCAGAAGATCTTGATTTCACCTTGTTAGAAGCAAATCCCGATTTCTCCTTACAACCCTACCTAGATGGTATGCTAAAAGAGTTTGAAGCACTCGGCATGCAAGTAACTGTAAAGGAAAAGAACAAAACAAATAAAACGGCAATAGATTCGGCTTTTCTAAAACCAGGCACCGAATGGAAAGAACTTATATTAAAAGATATTATCAGTCAGGAAAAGATGGGCAGCCGACCTGAAATAAAAATTAAACTGGAAGTTGACAAAACGCCTCCGCTGGGGTTTACCACAGAAGAAAAATTATTGCTTCGTCCCTTTTCATTTTATACCAAGTGTTATGCGGCTCCAGACTTGTTTGCTGGAAAAGTACATGCTTTACTCTTTAGAAAATGGGGAACCCGCGTAAAAGGAAGAGATTGGTTTGACCTGGAATGGTACATTAAAAAGCAGATTCCGTTGAATCTTTCTCACTTAGCTATAAGATCTATTGATAGCGACGACTGGAAAAAAAGTTCGATTAGTGAAAAAGAGTTTACAGCTTTATTGCTTAAAAAAATTGATGCAGTTTCTTTTAAAGCTATCAAAGAAGATATTGTAAAGTTTATCCGGGATGACAAGGTATTGGAGATATGGTCACCGGCATATTTTAAGGAGCTTGTAAGGCATATCCAATATCAAGCCTAATTAGATGCGATTCATACAAGCATGTATTACCGAAAAAAAGGGAAATCAAAGAGATAAAATTTTCCAGTATACTACTCCGAAATAAATGCTTTTGTATATTGATCAAATATTTTATTATATACCCTGCGCCGAACATATAATTTAGATACATATAATAGTCCTAACATTAGAAAAGTTGTACATAAAATCTGCAAAGTGACTAACTTTTGAGTTGTAAATGGTGCATGATTTTTTGGAATATCAGGATGCTCCAAAAACATGTTAATAATATTAGGAAGACACATAAGAATTTGCATTACTTGTAAAAACCTTTCATACCTGCTTTGTACGGTAAGAGATAATATAGGAATTCTACTAGCTTCCTTAATTGCTCTGATTTCTTTTTCATAGGGCAAAATATGAATCCTACCAATTATTATACCCAAAATCATGAGAAAGAGAATCATTATTATACCAACACCATCCTGGAAATGATCCTGAAAATGCACCACTCCATGTATATGGGTCTACAATCTGCGGCATCAAATCTCCATTATTA
>JBAWWQ010000242.1:0-2502 GCA_037146655.1 Chlamydiota bacterium
CTCATAGCTATAATTCTTTCTAGTAGTGGTTTATCTTGCTGCTTTGACTGCTCCAGAGCTTCATTATAAAATGCAAAAAAATATGCTCTAAAATGTTTGCCTGCGCCAACATATGGAAGAAGATTTTTATCGATAATATTCACTTTCCCTTTTCGTAAATCAGGAGGGATAAAATCTTGAGAGAGCCCTTCTACACGATTTCTCGTTTCATAAGTATATGCTTCATTAGCTGTTAATCGATGAATTGGCTCTATCGAATCTGAACTTTGACTTAAATTTAATGCTGTATGACGAGCTTTTAGTACACTACGAGGATTAACATTCCCTGCAAGAAACTCTTTAGAGAGATTTCTCCAAAGCAATTTTTCTAAAGAAATGTCAATAGGAGGAATTTTACCTTTCCCTAAAGTTGCTAAATATTCTACATAAAGATCTGGAAGAAAATATCGCTGTGCTAGTTCTTGCTTTGTTTTAATAGTTTGATCAACACCATATAAAAGAGCGTTTTTCTTCATCAAACAAGTAGCTTGCATCCTACATGAAATAGCATCTGGGTGATTATCTTTTACTTGGCTAATTTTAGCTAATAGCTCAAGAGATAAATCTTCAGATATTCCCATTTCTTCTGCTCGAGCTAAATATCTAGCCGCTGCTTCATAATCTCTACCTAAAAGTGCCACATGAGCAACCCAAATAGAATCCTTAGATGACTTGACAACTAGCCGGCCTTGTTTATCTAAGTCAAAAACTTTTAAATGGTCATCAAAAGATAAAGTATTAAAAAACGTACTCTTTTGTAACTTATTAAGATCTGCAGCCTTATCAGGAGATACGATCACAACTTTTTCTTTTTGGGAATCTGGTTGAATAAGATGAATATAATCCATAAAACCAAAAAGAGTCTCCTCTTTAGCGTAAGCTAAAGTGTACCCTGGATATTGCAAACTTGCATAAGACTCTCCAATTTTTTTAAAACTCAGCGCGCCTTGATTGATCTCTAGAACTTGTTTATCGTTATCAGAAACCCATATCGTAAGATGATTAACTTTTGCATCAGCCTTAAGATTTAAACCTTCTACAGAGTCATATTGTAAAAATGATAAATTTTGATAGAGTGCCTGGTTTTTTATTTGGTTAAGATCTACTAAACGGTAGCTTTCTTGATCGAAAAGTTTTCGGATTGCTTTGATTAAATATTGACTATTTTTAGGATTATCACCTTGAAGCTCTACCTCTGCTTCATACAAAGGATTTCCTTGGGTATCTGCTAGTATAAGAAGATATTTTTCATCTTGCACTTTTGTCATCATAGTATTAGAAGATACTGATCCTTTA
This sequence comes from Chlamydiota bacterium, assembly GCA_037146655.1. Classification (GTDB taxonomy): domain Bacteria; phylum Chlamydiota; class Chlamydiia; order Chlamydiales; genus JBAWWQ01. The sequence continues at coordinate 1,336 of JBAWWQ010000242.1, forward strand.
TATAGATAATACCCCTCCACATCGTTTAATCCTACACTAGCTAAAAAGCTTTTTAATCGCCCTCCCTCCAATTTATTAAATGTTTTCCACTCTCCGTTAAATTGATGCTGACATTCTCTTGAATCTTTTAACCGCTTTTGCCTATCTGAAGAGTAGTAACACCCTTGCCCATCCATTAAAGTGTCTCTAGATAATCCATATTGCTCTAAATTTTTAGATTCAATAGGATAAGAACGGCGCGCCTTTTTTCCTTCAAATAGATAAACCCCTCGAAAGGCATTAAGTTCTATCAACCCATCTTCTGAACTATAATCGGGGAAAGAACCTCTCCACTGTTTGGCCTCGATCCTTCCTTGTATTATTTCATTCAAAAATTCATTACGCTCATGTGGGCTCAGTATATTAAAATAAGTAGCTAATTCTAAACGATAAGCCACTTTAGTCTGCTCAATTTCTTGACTGTAAAGAAGATTAGGGCGCGAATTCGAAAATGTATCTCCATGAAGAGTAAAGCTTGCTTTTAATACATCTAAAGCAAGTTCTTTTGTAAAAGGCTTTTTCTGATAGTGTCCTTGATAATGCAAAAGACCTAGAGATAGAGCAACACTACTTTGCTCCTCTAATGTCCTAGCTTTTTTCTGAAGCTCTAAAAGTTTCTGTCGACAATCAATCCCATTAAAAACGCTATTTCCAGGAGAAATTTCCTCATATCGCCCCTCTATACGTTTAAGATAGTGCATGAAAAAAGCAGCCGTTGTTATATCTTCATTTTGCTCATAAATTTCATAAGCACGAAGCACCTGTTTTTTAAGTTTTTCTACAAAAAGGGGATGTGTTTCTAGCACTTTTGTCGTAGATCTATGATAAAGATAAACAATTAAAAGTGTTTGGAGGCCTGGCTCAGTAAAAGCATCATAATGAGCCTCTAAAAAGGAAAGAAGTCTCCAAGGAGAATCTTCTTCATCACAGTTCATTAATTGAATATGCAGATCCTCTTCAAAAGAGAGTTTTATTTGTTTTCTGAGTTCTTGAAGTACAATTTTGTTAACAGAGTCTTTTTTTTCCTTTATCCGGCATCCATAATACGAATGACCGAGTTTTTTATGAGAAAGCTCTCGAAGAATGTCTACGGATCTATTTTGACCTTCTATATTTCCCCATAAACAC
>JBAWWQ010000243.1:0-2498 GCA_037146655.1 Chlamydiota bacterium
CTATATACCACTACAAGGTTCATAGACAGTAAAATAAAAAACATGGTTAAAGATATTCAAAACACACACATAACCAAATCTACAGAAAATTTAATTAAAAATATTTCCGAAAATCAAGAATTAGATTTAATGGATCTTGTGAAATTATTCGATACTACGTTTGAAGGGGAAATAGCTACTAATCCTAATCTTTCAACAAGACTAGATGAACTTAGAGGAAACATCTTTGCTATTTTCAAACAACCTACAGAATATAATGCACCATTAAGAATTGATTATGTTCAAGATTTATATAAACTAGCTCTAGAATGCTATGATGGTGACAAATTTAAAGCGTTACAATTTTTAAATCAGACTGATATATTAAAAAAAGAAAGTAGCATATTGAATCAAGTACTAAAAGATGCTCAGAGAGGTTTAATTTCAATAGATGGGCAAAAATCCCTACATGAACAAGCTCTGAACTCTTATAAGGCTAAAGAACAAAATCCGGACTTCTCAAAACTGATTAAAAATTTATCATCTGCCTATCAGAACTTAAATCAAGCTGATAAGATCACATCGCAAAAACTATTTGAAACCTATATAGAAAACCCTTCTACATATGCTGCAGATAAGCTAAAAATTGAGCACTCTGATGCTGAAGCATTTGCTTTAGACCTAATAGATGAGATAACAAAACCGTATCTACAAACTATTCTCACCGAAAATCTCTACTCTGCTGTTAAGCAGAAGTTTAAAGGAGATAAAATTACAGCATTAAGATTTCTTGATCTGTGTCAACAAAGTACAATTATCAATAGTGATAAAGTTCCCTTTACTAAAGCGGCTGCTGAAGTAAATGATACTACTGAGAATAAGCCTGTCTCCACCAATTACGGTGCAACCGCTGCAAAAGATAAAAACTGTCGATTAACAATCGACATAAAAAATGCAACTATAACGACAAAATCTTATATCTCTGTTAATAAATCTGGATTAGATGAAAATTATCAACAAACAGTTAACAATCTCTTTAATATAGAAGTAGATGGAACGTTTGCTTTTGATAAAAGCGCCTCTCAAACGTTTACAGTAACATCTACACCTTTAGAAAAACTGGATCAAAAAACCCAAGAAGCAGCTACTAAAATAAAGTCCCTTTTTCAAAAAACTCTAGGTGGGCCTAATCTCACAATTTTTGCAAATGATGATAGCGCTCTAGGTTCTACGCGATATAGTTCATCTACTATTAGCACTGCCTCTACTATAAATGGCATTTAAAATCCGATAAAATCTCAACACAAAAATCCTCATCTACCCTATATTCATCTGAGAATAGGCTAGGTGAGGAATTCTATGGATGCATATCTTATCAACCCATCCACACTCAGTGGGTCTATTAAAATTCCCCCTTCTAAATCCCAGACTTTAAGGGCTATTCTCTTTGGAGCTTTAGGTGATGGAATAAGTACTGTAGAAAACTACCTTGATTCTCCTGACACAGAAGCTATGATTCATGCGTGCTCTTTATTTGGAGCAAAAATTAAAAAAACTTGTGAAAAACTTATTATCGATGGACTTAATGGAAAAATTCAATCAGTAGAAGATGTTATTCATGCTGGCAATTCTGGGATTGTACTACGTTTTTGCTCAGCTATTGGATCCCTTTGCTCTCATCCTGTTGTCGTCACAGGTGATCACTCGATACGCCATCAAAGACCTATGGAGCCACTTATTAAAGCCCTTTCTCAACTTGGTGTTTCCATAAAATCCATGCGAGGAGATAACTATGCACCTATTGTTTTACAAGGTCCTTTAAAAGGTGGTCAAACAGTTTTAAATGGCCAAGACTCTCAACATGTTTCTGCGCTCCTAATTGCAGCTGCTTTTGCCAAGGAGCCTATAGACATCTTTGTCCAAGATCCAGGAGAAAAACCTTGGGTTTCTCTCACTCTAGATTGGCTAACTCGTTTAAATATCCCTTACAAAAACCATAATTTTGACCATTATTCCCTAAGAGGCTCAGCTCACTATAAAGGATTTACCTATAAAGTTCCAGGTGACATAAGCTCTGCTGCTTTCCCGATTGCAGCAGCTTTAGTAACCCGTTCAGAGCTTATTATCGAAAATATTGATATGAATGACAATCAAGGAGATAAAGAGCTTATCTCTATTTTTCAAAAAATGGGAGCTTCTATCACTATCAATGAGCAGCTGAAAACTTTACATGTAAAAAAAGGAAAAGACTTATCTGGTATAAAAGTAGATATCAATAGCTGCATAGATGCGATCACTATCTTAGCAGTTGTCGCTTGCTTTGCAAAAGAACCAACCTATATTACAAATGGTGCTATCGCAAAACACAAAGAATGCAATCGCATTCAATGTATCACAGAAGAGCTAAGAAAGATGGGTGCTCATATTGAACCAACAGATGATGGTTTAATTATAAACCCATCTAGTTTACAAGGCGCTAACGTTCACTCTCATGGAGATCATAGGATGGCTATGTCATT
>JBAWWQ010000244.1:0-2491 GCA_037146655.1 Chlamydiota bacterium
GCGCATGAATATCATTTGCGTTCGGTAAAGAACTGTCGTTCGGAAAAGAACCTTCTTTAGAACCTTCCGCATCTGTTTCCGTATTTTTTTCCGATTTTTCAAAGAGTCCGGACATTTGTTCCATGGTTTGTTCATAATCATTCTTTAAATTTTATACGTTTTGGTGCATTGATTTTAGTTTTTCATTTATACCGTATAAGTTTTTTGTTGTTGATGGGGAGATAAACTCACATGGAATTTTTATATTTACTGACAGTATCTATTTCAATTATTTTTGGTGATATATTAAATTCAGAAGCTTTTTCTTGTAATTGAGCTTCTTTTCTTAATCTATCAGAAGATTTAGTTTTTCTAAAAGTTTTTCCCATCTTTTTCCTTCAGAAACTCTTCTTGACGCCCATACACCTTAAACCCTAGTCTTTCATAAAGCGTCTGAGCAGGATTTCCCTCATAAACTTCAAGATGTAAAAGCTCTACTCCAAACTTATCTTTAGCATCTTGCTTTAACCTTTCAAAAATCTTTGTTCCTACACCATGCCCACGAAATTTTTCATCTACAATAATAGCAAACAAAGATTGATGTTTTAATTTTTTATACCTATGCAAATACAAAACTGCCATCCCACAGGGCACTCCATTAATACACCCAGTATACGCACTTTCATAAAGTGCGTAACTTAACCAAATTTTTACAGCATCTTCGATTTCACGAGCGTTATCTAAAGGAAACCAACATAAAATTTTTGGATCGGCTAACCAAGACGCAAGATAAGGAGCATCCTCTTGTTGACTTATACGTATAGTGACTTCTTGTAATTGACTCATACTTTCCTTAAACAACCGCAGGCTTTATAAAATGCTTTTCTAAAACAGTTCTAGATAAATAGGTGTGACCTTCTTTTATGTAATGCTCTTGCAAAAAAAGCTCTTTATATCCTTGAGTTTTAAGTAAATTTTTCAATGGATTATCCCCATAAATCTCATAATGCATTCTCTCTAATCGAAAATAAGTATGAGCTAAATGATCTAAATTACGGACAAGAGCTGACCCTATATGCCTTCTTTGCATTGTTGGATCAACAATAATATAAGCCATAGATTGATGAATAAGTTTAATATAAGGAAGTAAAAATAACGTAGCAAACCCACATGGAACACCTTGATACGTTGCAGTTAGTCCGCATTTAAATTTAGCAAAACCTGACCATATTTTTACCATCTCCTCAAGTTCCTCTTCAGTCTCCACAGAAAACCAATGAAGCATACCAGGAGATTTTAACCATTTTCTTAAAAAAGGTTCATCCTCTGTCTGCATATAACGAATATTAAACTCTTCTAACGAAGAAATATCTTCGATCATCCAAACTCCTTAAGATAGGCCATAATAAATCCATCTATATCACCATCCATCACTTCTTGAACATTGCCTACTTCAAATTTCGTTCTTGGATCCTTCACCAAAGTATATGGATGAAAAACATAGTTGCGTATCTGAGACCCCCAAGCTATTTCTTTTTTATGTCCACTTTCTTCTGCAAGTGCCTTTTCTCTTTTAAGTACCTCTTCTTCATATAACTTAGATCTTAAAACCTTCAAACATGTTTCTTTGTTTTGCAATTGTGAACGCTCTTTTTGACAAGAGACAACAATCCCAGTAGGTAAGTGAGTAATTCTTACTGCAGAATCTGTTGTATTAACATGCTGTCCACCAGCGCCAGATGATCGAAAAGTATCTACACGGAGCTCATCTGGACGAATATCTATTTGGATATCTTCAGAAATTTCTGGAGTGACATCAACAGAGGCAAAACTTGTATGTCTTTTGGCATTACTATCAAACGGAGAAATCCTGACTAAACGATGTACTCCTTTTTCTGCTTTAGCATATCCATAAGCAAATGGACCCTGCAAACTAAGCGTTAAACTTTTAATTCCTGCCACATCTCCTTGAACAGTATCTATAACCTCACATTTCCATTTTCTTTTGGTAGCCCACCTTTGATACATGCGCGCTAACATAAGCGCCCAATCACAAGCCTCTGTTCCACCAGCTCCAGCATTAATTGTTAAATAACAATTTTTGCTATCTAGTTCTCCAGAAAGCATTTTTCTTATTTCTAATTCTTCAATATGGCGATGGACAAGAGCTAACTCTTCCATAAGCTCTGTAACAAGCCCTGGATCTAACTCTGACTCTATACCACCAAAAAACTCCTTGACCATTCCAAGACGTATCTCAGCATCCTCATAAGGGACTATCCAACTTTTAATGTTATTAACTTCTTCGATCACCTTCTCTGCTGTCTGATGATGATCCCAAAAGTCACTAGCTTCCATTTGGCTTTCTAAATACTTTAACCGCTGCTCTTTTGCCTCTAAGTTAAAGATACCCCCTCATGTGCTGCAACCTGTCCTGTAAATCTTTAATCTGAATACGGCGATCTTCTTGCATACATATCTCTCAAAAATATTTAAAAGTAGTATCTACTTA
>JBAWWQ010000245.1:0-2448 GCA_037146655.1 Chlamydiota bacterium
ATCTGAAACCATAGAACTTGAATAGCCTAAAACTACCTCGGATAATTTGTTTATAGTTTCTAGGTGGAAAACTATTATTAACATAAAGAGCATCACCCCAACCGGCCCCAAGCCACCATCTAGTGGCTATCCTTTTAAAACCATGTATTCTTAAATAATTATCGATTTCTTCAATTAAGTCACACCCACTATAAACATCCCTCTTGTTAACTTCGGTATAAATCATTTGTACATTTTCAAGCAAAACTCCTAAACTTTTTATGGCCTTGAGCTCAACCCCCTGAATATCTAGATTGACAAAATCTGGGATTACTTTGTCATAAAGAATGGTGTCCAATCTTTTAGTTCGAACGGTAACTATTTCGGTTACCGTTACATCAGGATATGTCTCTGCGTGTGTACCAAAATGTAAGATACTAGAAGATTGTGAGTTAGATGATATGTTAAGTTTTAATAATTCATCATCTTTATCATAGACACATGCTTCAACCACAGAATTAGTTTTGGGGTTCAGAATTTTCCTTAATTCTAGGCACAGCTTCGGTTGTGCTTCGATCCATAAGACAGGCACATTAAAATGTTTGTCATACTCCGTAGATTCCTCAGCAAGGTGAGCACCAACATGAAGAATACTTTTAGGTTTAACGTTATAGTCTTCTAACAACTCAAATACTGGAATTAGCATACTTGTATATACTATCATTTATCTTAACAACACCGGGTGTTAACTAGATAGCTTGGAAAATCCTTTATTGACAGTGGCTAGCCTGGCTTAAACACCGAGGTTTTGATTTAAGAAATGGTTAGATTAATTACCGGTTTTGCTCTAGGGGATCGAGCGTTAGATCCGAGTCTCAAGTTAGAAAAATTAATTTAAAACTAATAAAATTTTATTAAGTAAAATCCTTATAAACTAAAGCCATTTTTTCTGCAGCATTATTCCAGGAAAATTTAGATGCAAGAGCTAAACGATCGCTAATCAAATTTGGGTCAAGTGCCTCCCCTAGACCCTGCTCGATACCTTCAACTAAAGATTCTAAGTTTCCAATTTCAAAAAACTTCCCAGAAAATCCGCACACCTCTCTAAAGACAGGGATATCACTCGCTAGCACTAAAGTTCCTTGGGAAAAAGATTCTAGTATCGGTAAACCAAATCCCTCCATTTTTGAAGTAACAACTAGCATACTAGCTGATGAGTAAAGTTTATAAAGTTCATAATCTGAAACACTCTCATAATTATTCCAATATTTTCTGAATTTTGGCTTAAAGTATTCTTCAACTTCTACCGAGCTGAATTTCGACCCAACCGTATTTAGCTGGATGTCCAAACCTCTTTCCCATAAAATGCTCATAGCGCCTGCTAGTTGTTTAAAATTTTTGTAACCCCACCGACCTCCTACGTAAAGTACATTAATGTACCCCGATGACTTTAACTTTTTTTCTAATGTGGAAACATTAGAAACACCATGAGGAACAACATGTACCTTTGACTCAGGAACTTTATAGATTTCATGCAAATCATTTGCGGTTGATTGAGAAACGCAGAAAATGATGTCTGCCCTCTTTGATAGTTTTCTTTTCCCTAGATGTGGATTTTTGATTCCATTCCAGCCAATTTTTTCAGGGATAAAATCATGAATCGTGATTGCGAGATTCTTGTGCCCAAAAGACTCAAAAATATTGGGCCGATAATAAGTTGCATGAAACATTTTGCCTCTAGCTTTCCCGAGTTTTATTGCGGATGAAACACTTGAGTTTGCGGTCTTTAATACACCGTAAGTCAAAAGCATTTTTTTAGCAGATACGGGTGAGAAGTATGGAACACGAATTGGACTCATCTTAATTAACTTTTTATCATTCATCTCTTTCAAATATTGATTATTTGATTTGGTAAAAGTTAATACTGGCTCTATCCCAAGTTTTTCGTTATTGAGATAGGCAGAAAAAATTTCAGAAAAGTAACGTGACACTCCTCCGTTATTTTGAAGTAAAAACATTTCTGAATCATAATAAACTTCCATATTAGCTAAACCAATCTTCTAGACATAAAATTCGTGAATTCTTAAGGTTTTTAATTTCTAAATATACTCTAAAGTTACACGATTTTTATCGATAAAGCTACTTTATTAATATATGTTTAATGAAAATTTTCCTTCGTACTTTAAAAATAAAGTTCTGAGTTTCTCGTCACATTCCTTTGGGCTGGCCGTAAGCAAGTATTCAACATCTGAATTCCCGGTAAATTTTGATTTTCTATCAATCTTATTACGGTATCCTTGATCATATAATTCAAAAATATTGCGTTTCAAATCAAACTTGTCAGCTAAGGAATTACTTACAAAAAATGCATTATTATATTCAATTTCAACCAGTGAGTAACCAAGAGTTCTTAATGTTTTTTCAGCTAATGCAACTGAACAGCCAAAAAAATGATCACCCTGCCAGGAG
>JBAWWQ010000246.1:0-2416 GCA_037146655.1 Chlamydiota bacterium
GATAAAATCTTTAGAAAATATTAGATGGTTCACAAGCCTTCTGTAGCTGTCAGACCTGTCAATTAGTATAATCCTGACATTTTTCTGACATTGTATAGTTTGAAGAGGGTGTGTAGATACTTAAGTGCTTGAGAAAGAAAGTGGGGCAACATGGACTTGAACCATGGACCTACGGGTTATGAGGGAGCGAGAATTCTATCTCACCCAGCTCCATCCAAATTTAATAGGTGTGATTATAAAAACCTCAGAGGTTGATTGCAACGGGTTTTTGTTGGTTGTAGATGGTAGAATAGGAGGTTCACTGCACCGCTATTGCACCCGAAGGTGCTTGGTAAATTGCTTTTAAATCCATAAGTAAAGGCGCATGGTGGTTACCTGTATGAGCATGGAATAAAAAACCTTCTACGGTCACTTTTTGACCGATATGATTTTGACAGAAGTCTTCATAGTCTTCATCCGGGCAGAATTGAACATCATATCGATTTGGGTGCTCTAAAATTTCTTTTATGCGAAGAGGGAAAGCCCAGACAGGTGTTTTTAAGGCTTTTTTAAAAGAAGGCTCATCCAGTTCTAGAAACCAAACATAGCCTGAATGTGTTTCTTCCCCTGGTATATCGCAATATTTAAGTTTTAGAGTACCATCTAAGGTCAGTAAAATCTCGGGAGCATCAGCAGCTAGTTCTAAAGCTGTATTCATCCATTTTTCAGTGGTTGAAATTTTATAGATCAAAGCACCAAGACCTAAGATAGTCACAATAAGGATATATTTTGTCATAGGAGCGGTTAGACTGCTAATTTAAAAGGTTTTTGCCTGTGTTCAGGGCGAAGAAAAATACCACCGGTTTTTGTATGAACAAGGGTTGGATGTAATCGATGCTCGGTGGCTAATTTAATACTTTCTTCTTTTGGTATCCAGATAGAGGTTTCACTTTTTTGTACTAAATATTCAGTGATAATACCACGCTTTTTGTGAACACCTGAGATATACCACTTTTCAATGAAATCTTCACGACCTACTTTCCATTTTTCTATATGTTCAATAGCCTTCCAAAAACTTTCAAATTCCTGACTATTTAAAGAGTTTACAGTGCGTTCAGGATCAAGACTTGTAATAGAGACTATGTCGTTGATATAATTGTAGTTATCCTTATCATATCTTTTCATTGCTGCACGTAAAGATAGGTGAAAATATTTTGATCCCTTTAACATGACGATTAAAGCCTCATGACCTGTGTTATAGTCAGGATAAACAGCATAAGAATCTTTACTATCTCCGGCAAAACCTATAGAACGTCGATCTTTACTTGTGCTATAGGCAGACTTTCTGAGATTACCAGGATTATTGCATCTCCAAGCTCTTGTGCCTCCACTGCGAATGGTCATATTTCCTTGTTCGTCGAAATATTGAACGGTAAACTGACTTTCCTTGTCCCCAATATTTGGAGGTCCCGATTGTGCTTTGATAAAAACCATAAAGATCTCATTTGTTTAATTGATAACTGATTATAAAAACCTTAAAAGTTGATTGCAACGGGTTTTTGGCGGCTAGAATGGTATAATAGGAGATTCTCTTGTTACTAAACGATAAGAACCTACAGCAAGACATAGCCAAGCAAAGCCAAGAGCTTCTGCTGTGGAGCGTTGAGAGTTTGGTCGTCCTTCAAGAACAGCTTTAATTAGGTTTGTTATGATGTCTGAGGCGGCAAAAATATCAATCGGATATACAACATTTTCAACCTTTCTAAGAATATAACGACATTCAACTTTATTGCTGTTGGCATCAAATGAATGACCTTTACGTAACTCCATCTTTTTGGGGAAAATGATGTCTAATACTCCTTGCTGATCCAAATCGGTATCTTCTCTTATAAATTGAAGGAAAGAGCGGAGCGATTCTATCCAAACATCACGATGTTCATTTCCTTCAGATATTTCTAGAGCGAGTTTTTGAAGATAGTCAGAAAGTGTTATTTCCTTAGCAGGGGCTGGAATCATTTTGCATTTTCTATGAAACAGCTCTTTTTCTTCTTTTTTCCAGATAAGATAGAGATGTAGTGCGGGCTGCTTATAATATTCCGGCACCGGGAGAGTTTTGGGTCTATGCATGAAAGAACGAAAATGATAAGCCTCTGCATAGAGTTTGGTATAGGCATTCTCTTTTCCCCAAAATGACTCAGGTGCCGGTATGCATTTGGTTGCATCAAAGATAGGCATTTGATCATTCACGGAAAAAGCCGTTGCCATTTTGGGTTCAGAAATGCATTGGCGTAAATTTTTCACTGATTCAATGTCAGCTAAAAAGGAGCGTAGTACATTTTTAGCAGGCTTTAGAGGATTATTTGAAGGATTCATTTGTTTTCTTTGACCTTGCTATAATTTACTAGACACATAGAATCCGTAAAATTAAAAAGTAATT
>JBAWWQ010000247.1:0-2412 GCA_037146655.1 Chlamydiota bacterium
TTTTTATGCTTGTCAGTGCTTTTTTTTTCCTTGATGTAAATTTTTCTATTCCTGGCAATATCAATCTAATTTCTATGGCTCATAAAACTCTAGGGTTATGGGGTAAAATTACAGCTTGGATTTTTTATTTACTTCTACTTTACTCTTTAATCGCTGCATATATAGCCGGAAGTTCTCCTCTTTTTGATGCTCTATTTTATGTCGTGACAAACCATCACCTTCCTTATTGGATAAGTCCCTTTGTCTTGCCTCTAGTGTTTGGATGGTGCGTCTACTTAGGTACCTTTGGGGTGGATTGGATTAACAAAATTCTTATGCTAGGTCTTGTGATTTCTTACATAGTACTTATGATTTTCGTTCCTAGTCATATTGAAAAAAACCTTTTAAATCATATGGATTTTTCTCAAAGCCCTATAGCTTTATCTGTGATTATCACTTCATTTGGTTACCATATTATTATTCCAAGTTTAACAACCTACATGCATCATGATAGAAAGCATTTGATGCTCACTCTTATTATTGGAAGTCTCTTTGCCTTAATTTTCTACGTGATATGGCAGCTTGTTGTTTTAGGGGTAGTTCCCATGGAAGGTAAAAATGGGCTGATTAACGCTTGGAAATATGGAGTTTCTTCGGCTGAACCTCTCTCTAAAATCATTCAATCCCCTTGGATTGTAAGAGGCGCTAACTCTTTCTCCTTTTTCGCAATTATTACTTCGTTTCTTGGCGTAGCCTTAAGCTTATCTGATTTTTTAAAAGATGGATTAAAACTTAAAAATAGTTGGAAAAGTAGATTTGTAGCCTGTGGTTTAACTTTTATCCCCCCTATTATTTTTGTGTTTTCTAGTTCAAGAGGATTCATTATTGCATTAGAATACGCAGGTGCCTGTGTAGCTATTCTTTTGATATTTCTTCCAGCTATGATGGCTTGGCATTTGAAAACACCTAAATTTTATAGAACCATCAAAGCTAAAGTGATAATTATCACTTTAATAACCTTTGCAGCTATGGTAATTGTAGTGAATATTTTTCAACAAATGGGTTATTTGCAACCTTATTTTTCCAAAGGCTAACTATGCTCAACCCTTTTAAACTAGTTTCTTCCTTTACACCACGTGGAGACCAACCTAAAGCCATAGCCTCTTTAATACAAGGTCTTACACAAGGTCAAAAGTCTCAAGTTTTACTAGGTGTAACAGGCTCTGGTAAAACATTTACCATGGCCAATGTAATTGCAAAAATTAACAAACCAACGCTTATCCTTGCCCATAATAAAACTTTAGCAGCTCAGCTTTATCAAGAGTTCAAAGCGTTTTTCCCCGACAATGCTGTAGAGTATTTTGTTTCTTACTATGATTACTACCAACCTGAAGCTTACATCGCTCGTACAGATACCTATATCGAAAAAGACTTAGCTATCAATGATAGAATCGACAAGATGCGAATGTCTGCTACTAGATCTCTTTTAGAAAGAGATGATGTCATCATTGTTTCTTCTGTGTCTTGCATATATGGCCTAGGTACTCCTGAATTTTATAGACAAATGAAACTCACTTTAACTGTAGGTCAAGAGTATCGAAGAGATGATGTTTTATTACATTTAGTTGAAATCCACTACAAACGCAATGATTATGACTTAGCTAGAACAACCTTTAGAGTGCGTGGTGATATTTTAGAAATAGTCCCTTCTTATGAAGATGACAGAGGTTATCGTATTGAATTTTTCGGAGATGAAATAGAACGTATTAGTGAAATAGACCCTTTAACGGGAAGGATTTTTAAAAGATTAGAAACTGTCACTATTTTCCCTGGATCACACCATGTCACACCAGAAGATGTACGCCTTGAGGCTTTAATTACAATCGAAGAAGAGCTTAAAAATCGTGTTGCGTATTTCGAACAGAATAATCAATTAGTTGAATCCCAAAGAATTTTTCAACGGACAAAGTACGATCTAGAAATGATTAAAGAAATGGGCTTTTGCAAAGGGATAGAAAACTATTCAAGACATTTTACTAAATGCAAAGAAGGATCACCCCCTCCTTGTCTTTTAGATTATTTTCCGGAAGATTTTTTGTTTTTTGTTGATGAATCCCATCAAAGTCTCCCTCAGGTTCGTGCCATGTATCATGGAGATTTTTCTAGAAAAACAGCTTTAATCGATTTTGCCTTTCGATTACCTTCTGCAAGAGATAATAGACCTTTAAAATTTGAAGAATTTTATGAGCATATTCACCAAGTTATCTATGTTTCTGCCACACCTGCACCTTGGGAAATAGAGGAAGCTCATGGTGAAATTATTGAGCAAGTTATTCGTCCAACAGGGCTATTAGATCCAGAAATTACAATACGATCAGCAACCCATCAAGTAGATGACTGCTTAAGTGAAATCCAAAAAGAGATCCTAAAAGG
>JBAWWQ010000248.1:0-2407 GCA_037146655.1 Chlamydiota bacterium
AGGAGTTGTAGTTTTATCGAATACGGAATATGAGATAGAAGAACTGGCAAATGACATTTTAACTCTATTAAATTCGTGAAAAAAGCGATGTTTTTCTTATAAACGCTCTGTTAAACTCTCTAGACAATTGGGCTTTTAAGACACTGGGTAATTGTATGGGATGTTTTTGGCAAATAGTGTCTATAGGTATTTTTTGTCTTCCTTCTTTAATAAGTCGTTATGGAATTTTATATAGACAATTGCCTTTCAAGTTGGGATTAAATGGATTCCATGGTTTTTTACAAGATGTATGGCTTGTTTTTGTTCAGTTGAGTTTGATAGGAGCTATAAATGGCACACCTTTTACATGGTTAGGATCAGCTTTTTTTGCATTTATTCAACTAGATATTTTGGTAGATAGTTGTATGTATCATACAACTAAAATCCGATTAGAAGTTCCCTTTTTTTCTTTTATTAATGATATAAGATGCTTTTGGGATTCTGCTAAAGAAAAGGGGATAGCGTGGTTATATCCATTAGGAGTGCTTTTTTTTGCAATCATTATGGGGATATTTCAAAAAGCACAAGAGTTCTTTTTGCATCGTCATAATTTCTTTTTTAGTTGCAGTGTTTTTTTAGGTGTGATTCTTTTTTGTGAGTCGTAGTAAATTTTCTGAAAAATTATGTTATCACATAGATAATATAGTTGTCTTGCAGATGGTGTGGATTTTCAAAAAATGGATAGGTTTTATCAGAAGAAAAAATCATCTTACCAAGATGAAGGAGCTATCTTCTCATTTCATATTTAACCCTCAGGCTGAATATTATAGTTCTTGTTCTCCTATGTATCCTTTAAGTAAGTATACAAATGGTTTTTTTGGCGAAAAGCAAGCGGATATTTTTATAAAACCTTGTGAAAAACCACATATTGTTTTTTTGTTTATGGAGTCGTTTAGATCAAAAGATGTAGGGGTGCTTGGCGGTAAAACCAAAGCGACACCTTGTTTCGATAAACTATCTACAGAAGGTATTTTATTTTCTAGGTTTTATGCCAATTCCATTAAAACTTCACGGGTGGTGACTTCATCTTTATTTGGAATACCTTCAGATGTTAATTCTTCTGAGAGGTCATCAAGAGTGGATATGCCTTTTATGAGTTTAGCAGATCTATTAGCTAAAGAAGGTTATCATAATGCTTATTTGCATAATGGTCTTTTAGAGTTTGAGAACCAAGCTTCTTTTTTTTCTAGTTATGGGTATAACACTCTTGTAGGAAAGGAGGCGATTTTAGAAAAATATCCAGAAGCAGAGGTCACAAGTTGGGGTATTCATGATGAGTATTTAATGCGTTATAGTGTGGATTTTTTAGAGTCACAAGATTTAAAAGGACAACCAGCCTTTGTAACAATGTTTACGATTTCTAATCATCATCCATGGATAAGTCCAGAGGCTTATTCCTCTTACCATCTAGAGGAAGGCTTTAGAGAAAATCTTAACCCAACTTATCAAAAATTTTTAAAAACAACTCATTATAGCGATAGTCAATTAGGTCTTTTTATGGAGCTATTAAGAGAGAAAAAGCTTGCAGAGAAGACAATTGTATTTGTGATGGGAGATCATGGTCATCCTATGGGAGAGCATGAAGGTAATTTTTGTCAGCAGCGTTATTTATATGAAGAAAATATTCATATACCACTACTTGTGATTGCCGATGGACGTATTCAAAACCCTTCTAGGATTGATGCGTTAGGGAGTCAATTAGATTTGATTCCAACTGTGATGGATATATTGCAAATTCAAGGATTTAATCACGCTAGAGGAACATCTTTATTAAGAAAGGTAGAAAGACAGGTGTTTTTTCATAATCCTTATGTTTATCAATGGTATGGAACATGTCAAGGTCCTTATAAGTTTATCTATACCAAGGCTTCAAAAGAAATTGAGCTTTATAATATTATCAAAGATCCAAATGAAAAAGAAAATATTTACGAAAAGCATCCAGAAATGGTTCAGAGATATTTACAAGATGTGAGAAATTATCATAAATTTTATGAAAGCCTTTATGAGAATAAACTATTTCTACCTGGCAAGAAATCTTCAAAGAAGATTTTAAAATAATCCAGCAAATAAGCACCAACTCCAATTTCTAACTCATCTTACCTATTAGCCCAATATCTCTTGCTATGTACCGTCACGGTTCCCTACAGGATGTCTTAATCCTGTTTGAATGGTTTCTTGGGCAGGAGCTGTAAATGGTCTAGATGGGATGTTGCCTACAGAATGACGAATTTGGGGTGGAGCAGGTGGTTGAGGTGGTGCTCCTATACCTACAGGATGTCTTATAGCTCTTTGAATGGTTTCTTGGGTAGAAGTTGTAAATGGTCTAGATGGGATGTTGCCTACAGAATGACGAATTTGGGGTGGAGCA
>JBAWWQ010000249.1:0-2397 GCA_037146655.1 Chlamydiota bacterium
AAAAAAAAAATAAATTTTGCATTACAAAAACTTGCTGAAATAATGAATGGTTTTTAAAAGACCCTCTTCTAAAGAGATCTTGGGACGCAAAAAAAATTTTTTTTATAGCCAACTTTGGAAGAAATTCTGAAATTTATCCGTTGTCATACATCCATCAGATCTTCCATAAAAATTAGATACGAAGAAACTTGATAAAACCCTCAAAAAATAAGATCTACTGAAGCCCACACTTCCCACTTAAATAAGGAAAGTTCGTATGCTGTTTTTTAGCAGTTGATAAGCCTCTTTTAAACGCACAAGAAGCTTTATAATAGACATAATTAGTAGGGTTTAAAGGATTTAATGTTTTTGGATAATAAAGAATTGCAGCTAATAAACAAGCTTCATCAAAGCATAATCGAGAAGCGGGTTTAGAAAAATGATGTTGAGTTCCATTTTCTATCCCATATACCCCATACCCTAATTCAAAAACGTTTAAATAGACTTCTAAAATTCTATCTTTCCCCCATATGATTTCTAAAATTACTGCAAAATATAATTCTAATAATTTTCTTAAATAAGATTGCCTAGGAAAAAGAAAAATATTTTTCGCTGTTTGTTGTGTAATAGTACTCGAACTTACTTTATTGTGATGAATAAAATCTTGCTTAAGGGCGTAGATCATACTTTTCATGCAAAAACCCTTATGTTTAAAAAAGTACCTATCTTCACTATTTAAAACCGCAATCTTAATGTAGGGAGAAATATCTTGTAAGGGTATCCAATGCTTTTTTAAAAAATGTAGAGGCATCTCCCTTCCTGACTGCCACCAATGAACTAACATCATGTTTGTTAAAGGAGGATTTACCCACTTATAAGTTAGTAATAAGCCATGAAGCACAATCATAATAAAGATAAAAATTACAAGAATAGCTTTAGCTAATTTTCTACAAAAAAAGAGGGTTTTTCTATAACCCTCTTTTAAACACCTAATATCTCTTAAATAACCAATAAAATTCATGCTAGACATCTTGATCTATAAAAATATGCCTTGCGATGAAAATATCGATTTATTCCTAAATATTGACACCCCCGCACTTAAATCACTAGTCCCTGTCTTTCCAGAGTTAGATCGACTAGATGCATTAATAACATAAAAGGTTTCTGACGCATTAGGGACTGCTATAAGTGCCTGAGGAGAATAAAATCCTGACACAGATGCTTTTATTGCATGACGCGCAGCATCAATCACATTAATAACCATAGAATGGTTTTCTATCTTTTGACTGCCTTTGTAGCTGTCATCGCTTGTTGTAAAATTGCATACATATACATAAGCTCCATCATATGTGAGAGCTGAAGGTGTATTAAATCCATCAATACTTGTTAAATAACATTGTTTTTTTAAATCATAGACTTGAACAACATCATTTAAGGAATCACACACATATGCATAAGAATTACGAACAATAGTGATTGCATTAAACCATCTACCTCCTTCTATTTCAGGAGAATCGATAATTATAGGAGATCTCGAATACACACCTCCAATTTGATAATAGGCTAACAACTGCCCTTGGCAATCATCAGAACAAGCTGTTACATAAATAGAATAATCTGGAGCTTCCCCAACACTTACGCCTAATCCATTAATATGATGATCCTCATACGTTTGAACTACTCTAGGATTTTTAGGACTAGTTAAATCCAAAATTTGCAACATCCCTACATCAACTACAAAAGCAAAAGGTTTCCCTGATACAGAAGCCACTGTTATACCGTTGCTCGCTTCAAGATCCTCATCAATTGTTTTAACAAATATGTTATTTATTACATCAACAATACTAATTTTATTGCTTTTTAAATTACATATATAAGCATACCCATTAATGATTGCTATTTTAAAAGGTGCTGTCATCGTTTTGTCTTGAATCGTTGTCACCACTTCATTGGACTTGATATCAATAACCTGCACAGATTTGCCCACTAAGTTACACACATAAACGTAGCGATCCGTCGCTGCAATATCTGTAGGGCCCTCAAACTTTCCTATAACATCTACATTGGAAACATTCAGAAGACTATCATTATGCGCCATGATCTCTGTTAAAAAAGACTGACAACAAGCCAAGAAAATAAATATTTTTTTTAACATAAAAAACTCCTAGAAATCGTATCTAAATTTTAAAGTCAATCCTTCCATGTTTAGATTTAAATCAGCAATTGTACTGCTATGCTGAGCCATAAATAAAAACATTTGAGTTTCCCACGCTGCAGATGCTACAAGTCTACTTCCTCCTTCAAATATCCACTCCGTCTGAAGTCCTAAAGATAATTCAAAAGCAGGTATTAAAGTATGCATACGATAACGTTGATTAGAAAGTTGATAATCTGGATTTACAACTTTAACCTGATAAT
>JBAWWQ010000250.1:0-2373 GCA_037146655.1 Chlamydiota bacterium
CTTGTGGGGTAATTATATCGAGGTAAATTTTGACTGTTTATTTAAATGAAGGTAATAATACCGAAAATATTTCAAACAATGTGCCTGTGCAAGCTTCTTTAAGTACAACTGAAAGAAAGGTTGATGACGTTGCTAGAAATAGGATTACTACTAGTAGTGCAAATTTAGAAAGAGTAGATGAGTTGCAGATGCACCCTGTATCGCGAAGTCCTTCTGGTAGACCAGGGGTATTACAGGCGATTAAAACTGCATTTTCTTCCATGTTTACGAGGGAACAAAAACCTAGTAAGGCACGGAATATAAGTTTATCAGATTTAGAAAATCTTTCCAGTAGTCGACTATTTGGAACCCAGAGACTTTCTAGAACTATTAGTAATATGAAACCAGAAAATTTTGAGAGGATTACAGAGGAATTAAGAGAGCGTGTTCCTAGACAAGTAAGTAGGGAGACTGTTACTTCTGTTAATACGGTTGTGACAAGTTCAGAAGAATCTATTTATGCAACAATAGAAGAATTGAAAGGACCTAATCCTCATGATAACGCCTCAGCTACAGACGATTCTTCTGTTTATGAAACTCTAGAAGAGTCCTCACAATTGAGGTTTACAAAAGAATTGCCATCGCTTCCACCTAGAGGTCCTTATTTTAGAAATATGGATAAGGAAAACGTTGATGCGCACATATATCAAGATTTTACGACACATGTTAGTTATGAAGATTCAGCATCACCGAGTTTGCCTGGAACTTGTAGGATTAACACATGTGATGAGGTTAGAGAGTTTAGTATTAAAGAGGATAATGAATCCTCAATCATGTTAGACAAATCTGCAAGTCCTACATAATTTAAGGATAACATCCTAGGTTGTGGGTCTTGCGTTAATTTTCCACTTTGCAAATTCCTTGGCATAGTAGGTGATGATAAAATCAGCACCTGCACGTCTAATACTTGTTAAAATTTCTAAAACAGCCTTTTCTTCATTAAGCCATCCCTTTTCTGCTGCCGCTTTAATCATACCAAATTCCCCGCTTGTATGGTAAGCTCCCAAAGGGATATAAGGATAGGCTTGTTTAACACGGTAGATGACATCTAAATAACTATGGGCAGGTTTAACCATGAGCATGTCCGCACCTTCTTCTACATCTAGGTGTACTTCGCGTAGCGCTTCTTGTCCATTAGCTGGATCCATTTGATGTGTGCTTCTGTCGCCTTGGGAAGGTGCTCCTTCAGCAGCCATTCTAAAAGGACCATAAAGAGAAGAACAGTATTTGACAGAGTAACTTAAGAGAGGGAGATGAGAAAATCCTGCTTGATCTAAACCATGGCGAAGTGCTTTTACAGCCCCATCTATCATCCCACTCGGAGCTATAACATGGGCTCCAGCTTTTGCATGGGTAATGGCTTGGGTAATAAGATGAGACAGTGTTTGGTCATTATCTACATCTAGATCTTTAGTTAAGATCCCACAGTGACCATGGTCTGTATATTCACAGAAACAAAGGTCTGAAATAATAAGAAGATGAGGGGCTTCTTTTCGAATTAAAGTGATAGCTTCTTGTATAATTCCGTGAGTTTCACAAGCTGAAGATCCTATAGCGTCTTTATAAGAAGGGATACCAAATAAGATCACACTAGATATCCCAAGATTTGTAATTTCTTCGATTTCTTTAACTAAACAAGATAGGGGAATTTGATAGTGACCTGGCATAGATGTAATAGGGTTTTTAACTCCATCTACTCCTTTAATAAAAAGAGGAAGAATCAGATCGTCTAAGTTGAGAGTTGTTTCTTTTACTAAAGCTCTTAAAGCACTATGTTGTCTTAGACGCCTTAGTCTATGAGTGAGTAAAAATGGAGAGGTCATTGTGCTATTCATGAAAAATTCCTTTTAACAAAATAATGTAGAGAAAAAAGCTATTGTAAGCAAGACAGGTTGCGATGATTTGCATGAAAAGAGCTGAAAGGAGAAAACAAAGGAGAGGGGAGATTATCCCATTTAAACCATGACCATAAAGAGCATTTATGGGGCTCTAATGGCTGCAATAGACCTTCAAATTTTGTGATAATTACAAAAAATGTGATGTAGTGATGCTCCTCTATGAGATTTTCTGTCCATGTTAGAGTCTTTAGTTCTAGCGCCTGCAGCCCTGTTTCTTCTTTTAACTCTCTAATTGCGCACTGCTCAATTGTTTCTTTGTATTCTAAATGACCTCCAGGAGGAGCCCATAAGCCTTCACCATGTGCATTTTTCCTTTGACCAAGAAGAACATTGCCGTTTTCGATAACGATAGTTGCTACACCTATTTTTGGACGTTTCTCTTTCATCAATATGACAGCGTGGATACCTCGTCCTTTAGGGCGTGGAGGCAACGCTG
>JBAWWQ010000251.1:0-2366 GCA_037146655.1 Chlamydiota bacterium
CATTATTAGTTTTATTTTATAAATCAATTTAATATGGTTGGAAACGTTTACTAGGAAAGGCTATTTAATTACTTAAGATTTTTTTAAAAAATTGAATTATAATAAGTTGTGAGCTGGCAATCCGCCCATTCAACCACGAAGCACAGCAATTGTTAATTAATAATTTTAAAAATAAATAAAAGACTTTACGAAAGAGGGTTTTGACTCCCGCTTATTAGTTTGTAACCTCTTTAACGAGGTTCTCTGCTTTATAAATGGTTTTAAGAGATTCTAAGATACCGGATGCATGGACAGAAACGGCTCTTCCCTGAGCATCATCAAAAGCAAAATCCCATAAAAGAGAGTGTGTATTGCCGTCAAAAATAAGACCTACAAGTTCCCCTTGAGTATTAATCACGGGGCTTCCTGAATTTCCTCCAATAATATCATGGGTAGATATGAAGTTAAAAGGGGTGTTTTTGTTAAGTAGAGAAGCTTTATCAAGCCAGCTTTGTGGAAGTGCATAAGATTCTTCACCACTATGAGATTTGGCATAGTCAAAGATATCATATAAGGTTGTAGTGGGTGAGATTGTAGTTGAACCCTCTTTATAGCCTTTCATAGATCCGATAGAAAGTCTTAGTGTAAAGGTTGCGTCTGGATAGATAGATTCACCAAAGGTATTGAAGAGGATGTGTGTAATTTGTGTGTAGCAGTCGTTAGTAATACTGTCGAATCTCTCTTCTTTGAGCTTTCTGATCTCTCTCATATAAGGGTCTAGAGCTTTTACAAGCAAAATGAAAGGATCAGAGCATTCATGAAGCTTGTCTAGGTTGTTATAAAGATGTTCACGATAGCCTAGATTATGTAAAGAGGTAGAATTTACAAGAAAATCTACAGCTTCCTCTAAGGATCTATTTTGTAAAATAAGGGTTGTAACAGGATGGGTTACTCCTAAAGATTGGATAAGCCAGGTAAAGGTGGCTGTCAGATGAGCTTTTTCTAAGTTTTTATAGATGGGTTCTTTAGATAGTAGGGTAAGTTCTAATGTAGGTAGCTCAGCATCGAGATATTCTTTGAGTTTTTCAGGGTTGGGTTTTATTTTTTCGTCAGAGAGACGTACTAAATGTTTAGCAATGTTAAAAAGTTTAGAGTAAGCATTGCTTGCTCTTTCAAGAAGTAGATAGGTTTTATAATAGTCTTTAGCATCCTTAAGAGTTTCCTCAAGCCTTACCCAAGGCTCATTTCCAATAGAGGTTTGTAGCAGAGACTCTTTTTTTGCTTTGTTTTCAATGATTGGTTCTTCTTTTAAACCTTTAGTAAAGGCTTTAAGGACTTTTAATGAGTTCTCTACGGAAAAAAGATCTTGAGCTACAATCCGTTTGTTTTCTAAAGACTCTTTAGCAAAGGTTTCAAAGTGTTTGTGTTTTTCTTCAAGCATACTTAGTAACAGAGGAAAATCAATTTCTTTTAAAAATTGGATATGGGCAGAAGTAAGCATTCTATCTGTTTTACCTGGATGACCTGCTACAAAAAGAAGGTCTGATTCAGTAGGAGCCTTTTTACTCCACTTGAGATAATTAGTGACTTCTAATGGCTTATTATCTTGATACACTCGGAAGAAGCACATATCAAGATCATAGCGTGGATATTCAAAATTATCCTTATCACCACCAAAAAAAGCGATAGCTTTTTCAGGAGCCATGACAAGTCGGATATCTGTATAGCGCTCGTAGAGATATAGGTAGTAACGAGCGCCTTGATAAAGAGAAACAACTTGAGGTTGCAGATTAGAGGTGTCTTTAGCTTCTTTAGTGATCTTGGCAATAGAAGCTTTTCTCATAGCTTCTCTATCTTGGGGACTTAGAGCATCTGAGGTTCCTTCAAGCACTTGCTCTGTCACATCTTGTATCGAGACAAGTTTATCTACATACATATTGGGACATTTAAGTTCTTCATCAAGTGTTTTAGCTAAAAACCCATGTTCTATTAAATTGTTATCTTCTGTTGAAAGGTTATAGATCGCTTTAGATCCTACATGGTGGTTGGTTAATACAAGACCTTTAGAGGATACAAAAGAAGCAGATCCACCTAAACTTACTCTTAAGCAAGATTTTTGTAGATGTTCAACCCACTCTGGGCTAAGTGTAACCCCATGCTCTTTTTGGATTTGCTCTACAGGGATAGCATTAAAGGGCCACATCCCTTCTTGTGCTGGAGCAAGAGCATAGGCTGCGATACAAATAGATGTGAGTAGAGATTTTTTAATCATGCTGCAGTCCTTAAAGTGGTTTTGAAAAAATATAGGGTTTTAGTAGGTTTTTAGAAAGATTTTTTTGGTTTTAGTGCACTTCGAGCATCAAAGCTGCAGTTGCATTGAATTTTAA
>JBAWWQ010000252.1:0-2343 GCA_037146655.1 Chlamydiota bacterium
ACATGATACAGGCAGCTCTAGAAAAAGTATGTTGCAATAATTGATACCACTCAAAACCTTTTTTTAAAGTACCATTCAACAATTAACAAGCAATTACTCCTTTTAATTTAGAATTTAGACAAATGCTTAACAAAAGGAGCTGTAATATTTGGTTGAGCGATTAATTGTTTTTAATCAAATAGGTCTATCGCTAATCGAAATGTGTTACAATGTGCTTCTACAATGGTTTTTATTTCTGGAGAATAACCACCACCTAGTGCTACTGTTACTGGAATATTATTTTTCTTAAGTTGGGTAAATACAAATTCATCTCTTTGTTTGCAGGCTTCTATACTTACTTGTAATTTTCCAAACTTATCCGTACTCAATATATCTACTCCTGCTAAGTAAAATGAAAAATCAGGTTTTACTGTTGCTAACAGTTTTGGCAGGGTTTCATATAATATAGATAAATAGGTTTCACTAGTTGTCCCATTCTCTAAGCCCACATCTAAGTCGGATTTTTCTTTTTGAAAAGGATAATTGGTTTCCCCATGCATGCTAAATGTAAAAACTCTTGGTTCGTTCTCCATAAGTTTGGCTGTTCCATTTCCTTGATGAACGTCTAAGTCAATAATTAGGATTTTATAACTCAACCCATTTTTCAATAAGTAGTTGGATGCAATAGCCATATCATTCAATAAACAAAATCCTTCTCCCCTGTCTGCAAACGCATGATGCGTACCTCCAGCAATATTAAGGGCGGCTCCATTTTCTAATGCATACAAAGCGGCGTCTATGGTACCCTGTGTGATGATTAATTCTCGCTGTATCAGTTCGGGGGATTGTGGGAAGCCAATCTTTCTTTGTTCAGAAACACTTAACTGCTGGTTCAATAACTTGTCTAAATATTCTTTTTTATGAGTCCACAATATCACTTCCTCAAGACAGCTACTCGGATTAAAAAAATGCGCTTCCGTACAAGTACCTTCATATATCAATTGGCCTGGTATCAGCTCGTATTTTAACATGGGGAAGCGGTGGTCTTCTGGAAGTGGATGTGCGTAAATTGGATCAAAAGCTATTTTAACCATAGACCATCAAAATTTATCTCTTTTCCAGTTAACACGAACTTGAGAACCTTCAGCCATTATAATAGAATTGGGTGCTTGATTATTTAAACTAGCGAAAGCATTTCCATACATCGGCCCAAAATCACAATCAATGGTATGATTTAAAATTTTATTCGTGCTCCATTTGGGGTGTTGAATTCTATATTCTTGTGTACTCAAAGGCGACAACTTAGTAAAACCAAAATAACGTTCAAAAATAAACTCCTCAATACTTGATGGCTCTATTTTGTATTTAATGGTATCTGATTGAACAATGATGGAATTCCATTTTTCATTCATCTTCCAATTGTATTGGATGTTTTTATGCTCGGCTATATCTATAGCATTTTTTGTAGGAATAGAGATATAATGCTCCTTATATAACTTATTTGCCAAGAGTGCTACAATTTTAAAAGGTACTGTTTCATTAATAAACACAACCCCTTTTTTTATTTTCTTACCCTCTATTCTTTTCACATAAAACCTAAGATTAATTTCTTCAAATGAACCAAAAAAAGGGATAGGTACTCCAAACAAACTTGTTTTCTTAAACATAAACCCAACAAGGCTAACATAGGTTTTATCATTATAAAAATCCAATTCTAATCCCTTGGGCAAGTACGGTGTTAAAGTTGATGGCTCCACCTCATAGTTTGCCATGACTAAATTTTCCCAATTCGCTTTTAAAAAAGTGTTCGACATACTTTAAAAACAAAAATAGGTTCCAATTGTTCAACAGATAATGAACTGATATATTTAGAAAGGATGGCCATGGGTTCCTTTGATCAATTTCTTGGATAAACTTGGAAAATATTGCATTGTTTTTAAAAATACATTGGTGATATGGGCATTTCCAAAAAGACGTTGAATCGTTCTTCCTACAAAAATTCTATTGGAAAATAGTTTTTGCCACTGCTTTTCATAAGCAGCTTCTAAGACTACTCTATTTTGTCCGTTCTTGAAATAATGATCAATATTTTGAAAAGCAATTTTACTTCCATGCAACGCAATGCTCATTCCATTACCACAGAGTGGGGTAATCATCCCTGCTGCATCACCTACACATAAAATATGATCTTCTACCTGAGATTTTTTTTGAAAACTTATTTGGGTTATGGTAAGGGGTTTTTTATAAATAAATTCTGCATTTTTGAAAATATGTTTCAATAATGGGTTTTTGTATAAAATGTTTTCTTCCATCACGCTAATATTATTTCCCGATTTTTTTAGGTTTGATGCAGTGGTTAAATAG
>JBAWWQ010000253.1:0-2337 GCA_037146655.1 Chlamydiota bacterium
GTTCTATAGATTTTGCTGCAAGAGCAATAAATATTGGTTTATTGGATTCTTGATCTATTTGTTTAAAAAAATCTAGCTTATCCTTAGGGATCGTCTTTTAATAACTATTACATTATGGTTTGATAGAGTAGTTCCATTCCCCATGAAAATCATTCGTAATTAAATGTATTTTTTGCATCTCTTCTTCTGAAACAACTATACCTTTTTCATAAATATTTTTATCAAGTTGGGCTTTAACTGTAAGTCCAGTTTTTGTAGTAGTAGCTGCTATTAAATTTACAACAGTAGCTTCAGTTAATAATGGCTTCCCTCTCCAATTTTGTGCAATAAAACTAAATAAACAATGTTCAATTTTATTCCACTTGCTAGTGCCAGGAGGAAAGTGACATACCTTAATAATTAACCCTACCTCTGTAGCAAACTTTTGTAGCTCGCGTTTCCATAAGCGAACTCTATAACCATTACTACCGCCGCAATCAGCTGTAATCATCAATTCTTTTGCATCAGGATAAGCTTGTTTTCCAACGGTCAACCACCATGATCTTATAGAATGGACAGCAAATTCTGCAGTATCAGAGCTGATACCTACATTTACAAATCCATCATTTTTAAGCAGATCATAGATACCATAGGGCGAAACCTTTCCTTTTGCCTTATCAATAAAATCATATACATTCACCTCTCTTGGAGATCCTTTCGGTCTATATTCTCGACCGTTATTTTTAAAATTTCCAATGTTTTCTTTCTTTTTTGTGTCTACTGAAATAACAGGCTGACCTTGTTTATGCATCTCTTTGGTCTGACTGTATATGTACTCAAACTGATTATTGCGATCCGGGTGTTTCCCTCCTTCTATATTTTTTCGGTTTCCCTGAAGGTTATAGTCCATATCACGCAATAAATCATGAACTTTAGATTTGCTAATTTTATATCCTTGCTTTTTTAACTCTGCGCTTAAGCTTGCAACGCTTTGGCATGTCCATCGCAAGGGAGATTCCGGATCACCTTTGCTAGTTGGTTCTACCAAACGGTCAAGAGCTTCACGGATTCCTGACTGAGTGATTTCAAGATTTTTCCTACCACCGCCATCTTTACGAACTCTCTCAACAGCAAGTAAACCTTGGTTATCGAGATCTTTTAGTCCGGCATAGATACGAGTTCGAGATATTTTCGTAGCTTTGTGTACAGCCATCACGCCACCTCTCTTATACTCTCTGTCGTATGACTTGGCTTTTGCTGCACACCATAATCTTATACGTCGCTCATCAAGTATTGGAGCAATATCATTATACTCAGCTTTAATAAATTCTATACGAGTTGACTCTAGTAACATACTATTTAAATTTTTAGCTTATTCTCTACAACTAAAAATATAGCATATTTATATTACTTGTTCAACAACTATATGCACTAGTTATTAAAAGACGATCCCTATGTGTTAGCTGTAGCCAAAGACACTCGTGTGAGAGTTGGCTCACTAAAACGAAAGCGTAAAGCTGAAATTTATGCAAGCGAAGCTAAGGCTGATCAGTGGCAGAAGTTAAGTGCAGGACTTGGAACTAAAGGAGAGCGTATTTATGATTGGCTCTTAATAGAAAGGAATGAAATTATTACCCCTGCAGGACATAAAAGATTTTTATTGGCTCGCAGATCTCTTAAAGATCCGAATGATTTGGCATATTATATTGTTTTTTGTAAGAAAGGTATTGAACTGGAAGAGATTGTACATACAGCTGGTGCACGTTGGAGTATTGAAGAGTGTTTTGAAATGTCGAAAGGAGAAACGGGCCTTGATCAATATGAAGTACGTAGTTATCAAGGCTGGATGCGTCATATAACACTCTCTATGTGGGCATTGGCAATTTTAGTTTTTTTAAAGAACCAAGTAACTGATCCTGAAGAAGAAAGACAGCAAGCAACATCTGCAAAAACACCTGAAAAGAAATTTTCTGCTGTTGCCTCTGAGTTGTTTGTAATACAAGATTATACAGGAACGCAGGAACCGCAAACTGATAAGGAGAGGTCTGTCGACAACATCAGCAGTGTCGACAACATCAGCAGTGTCGACAACGTTAGCCGTGTCGACAGTGTTAGCGGGGTTAGCAGTATGTTAGAATACAAAAAAAAACAGAATTTGTTGCGCTTTCGGTACAAGAAATCGCCAGATTTATAGCTCATATATTTACAAATATTTATGCTACATCGAAAGCTACTTTTATTAAGCTATCATTCTGGAGAAGGCAACATCAAGCAATAGCACGGGCTTGTCATATAGAAGCCAGAAAAATCTTAACAACATCTTTACAACTGTAGTACTAGTTCTCCTCTGTTATAGAA
>JBAWWQ010000254.1:0-2319 GCA_037146655.1 Chlamydiota bacterium
TCACTATGTTGCTCTACAACACCTATTTAAGCTGTTTAAGACACCATTTTTAAAAATTATAATAAAGCCTTCATCAGATAATTACCTTTTCTTCTATAATGAGCTTTTACTAAAAAGACAAAGAGACCCTATGCCCGAGATATCCTTAAAAACAAGGAAAAAACTTCGAAAAACCCTACTATCCTATCTGAGTGAAGAAGGTTATGAACCCTTAGATCAACTGCAACTTTTTAAAGCCTGTAAGGTGCAGAAAAAATATTATTCTACTTGTAAAGAACTTGTCACAGAACTTATTACCGAAAAAGTGATTGAAGTTAAACAAGGACGCTTGCAACTGCCAAAAGAAAACCAAGACGAACTCATGACTGGAAAACTCCATGTACATCCTAAAGGATTTGGCTTTGTTTTACCTGATGATTCAAAACTTTATCCTCAAGATGTGTTTATTCCAAAAAGTCATATGAACCATGCAATCGATACTGATCACGTACAAGTCAGAATTGGTAAAGGGGTAAAAAAAGATAAGGGACCTGAAGGGGTTATTGTTTCAATTATCGAAAGAGCTCGCAAAACATTGATAGCAACTATTTATGAAGCAAGAGAAAAACACTTAATAGCCTACTGTCCTGTTTTAGGAGAGCAAAAAACACTTCATGTTATACCCTCCGAAAAAATCCCTCTAAAAATAGGCGATAGAGTCGTTGTACAAATTGAGTCTGCTTCTCAAAATATTTTAACGGGCTCACCCATCGAAATCATTGGATCTATTTCAGATGCAACAAAAGATATTGATGCTGCTGTAGCTGAGTATTCTATAGAAAAGCAATTCCCTCAAGAACTCATAGATACGACAAAAAAGCTTCCTAAAAACCCAACAAAACAAGACCTTAAAGACAGGATTGATCTAACAGATCAAGAAACCTTCACAATCGATCCAGAAACAGCTAAAGACTTTGATGATGCCCTCTCTTTAACAAAAACGGCAGAAGGACACTATCATCTTATCGTTCACATAGCTGACGTTTCTCACTATGTACAAAAAGATACCCTACTTGATGAAGAAGCTTTTAGACGCGGCAATTCAACATACTTTCCTAATCAATGCATCCCAATGCTTCCTGAACCACTTTCTAATGGTTTATGCAGCTTAAAAGAAAAAGTTCTACGCCTCACTGTTTCTGTATTTATGCATTTTAATCGAAAAGGAGAACTTTTAGATTACGACATACGCAGAACATTCATTAAAAGCCAAAAAAGATTTTCTTACCCAGAAGCCAAAGAAGTTTTAGATGGTCTGCAAGAAAGCGTTCACGCTCCTACACTTCATCTCATGGTAGAGCTATGTAAACATCTACAAAAGCAGCGTTATGCTCGAGGAAGTGTTGATCTATCTCTTCCCGATGTTTCCTTAAAAATTGATGCAAAGGGAGAGCCTATAGGCTTTCAAGTTAGTGAATATGATATCACGCATCAGCTTGTTGAAGAGTTTATGTTGAAAGCGAATGAAGTCATAGCCCACTCTTTATTATCAAGAAATATCCCCGCTATCTTTAGAGTCCATGAATCACCTTCTCCATCTGATACTGAGGATTTTGCAAGTATCGCTAGAGCCTTTGGATTTAAAGTAAGAAAATCTCCAGAAAAAGAAGATATACAAGCTCTTTTTGAAGAAGCTAAACAAACTCCTTATTTACATCAGTTATCCATAGCTTTTATTAGAAGCATGAAACTTGCCATCTATTCAGAACAAAACGTTGGTCATTTCGGTTTATCACTTGAACATTATACTCACTTTACAAGTCCTATAAGGCGTTACAGCGATTTGATTGTCCATAGACTTCTTTTTGAATCTACAATGCCTACAGAGCTTTTAAAAAAAATGGCTCAACATTGTTCAGAAAGAGAACGTATAAGTTTTCGGGCAGAAATGTCGGTAATACTGCTAAAAAAACTCCGCTTTTTACATCGCTATTTTAAAGAAGATCCCAATAGACTCTATGATGCTGTCATATCAAAAGTTAAACCTTTTGGCATCTATTTTGAAGTGTCCCCTCTAATGCTAGAAGGATTTATCCATATTTCTGAAATAGGCGATGATTACTACCTCTACCTTGAAAAAACATGCTCTCTTGAAGGGCAATCTTCCCATGAAGTATTTAAAGTAGGTAGCACCATTGCAGTAAAGCTTTTACATGTTCACCTTGTCACACAGCAAAGCTTATGGACAATTGAAAGAAATAAACCTAAAAAAGAAAAAAAGAAGAAAAAATGATCTTTTATTAGTGATCTTCTTAAATTTTTGTGATAAAAGGAAAAGAT
>JBAWWQ010000255.1:0-2316 GCA_037146655.1 Chlamydiota bacterium
TGGAGTTAACTGGAACTTCTATTTAAAAATGGACTAAAGATTGGGGCAAGGTCAGAAATCTTTTTCCATTAGAAGATAGAATTAACTTAGGTATTTGGGTTCGAACACAGAGATATTTATATGCTAAACCAGGTTAGGTCAAAAAACTATCCCAACATAAAATTCAACTGTTGGAATCTATACTTGGGTGGGATTGGGGATAAATAGCTAAAAGTCATAATCAGATTCAATACAAAACAGTATCCATGTACAGACGTCATAGATTTTAAGAAAATGATTGGGAGTCCTTCTGATAATTGAAAGCTATTAAGACTTCTTGAGCTAATTTGGTAATGTTATTCCATTCTGGAGTATCTATAAATTCTTCGGGATAGTCATTATTATTACAAAAATCAGTAAAGATAGCTATGAAGGTTTTAAGTAAAATATATTGTTTTTTTGTTATATTAAAATTTTTGTAATCATCTAAAAGAGGTATTGCTATATCAAAAAATTGACATACTGCTTCATCAAAATCTTCCCATTCAGGACCTGCACATTCTATCCATATTCGTTGTTGATATTCTTTATCTGTAATTCTAGTCAGGTTATTAATCAATGCGGTCATTATGGTTTTTTTATTTTCTTCTGTAAGTGACATATTTCGTGCCTAGTTGTATGTAAATTCATTAAAAGGAATATGAGCGCCTTCTGAAGAGGAAGGAACTGCAGTACCTAATTTATCAACGGTTTGACCATGTTTAATATGTACTATATAGGGCTTTTGTTGATAGGGGTTTATACTATGAGGTTTTCCTGGCATCACTCTTATTGAGATATGAGTATTTTCTGGATGAGCATACACTATTCCAGCACCTTTATCAGATAATCTAGTTTTAAAATTTTCTGGAATACCTTTTGGTTTAGGAAATGTTTTAATGCCTGTTTGATGAATCAGCTCTTTGACTTGCGTTTCAGACATAAATTTTCCTAAGTAAGGCTTTAAAAATTCATGTGCTTTTTCAAAGGTTTCCTTGGATGCAAGTAGTGCCTTATTATTTAAAACCCCTTTATTAGATGCTGATTCAGTCGTAGAGATTACGCCACTTTCTAATGATTCTATATTTTTAAGGACTCGTGGTTCTTGAATAGCAGCTGTTTTTAATGCAGCACCCTCTGCAGCTTCTAGAGTAAGTGCTGGTTTAAAGGCATTAGTAATGGGTGCTAAAGCTTCTGATGCATAGGCAAGGTTTTCAGCGCCAATCACAGTTTTTGCAGCGCTTATAGCACCTTGAGCAGTTTTAAGAATCAGCTCTGGAGCGAGCATGGCAAGATCTAGAGAACCTTTAATAAGCTTGTCGCCCAAAGATAGTTCTGGATAATTAGCTGCTTGGTTTGTTGAAAAAAACTCATCTATCTTCTCATGACCGTTGGTTATGATTTCATTCCAAGAGGTGTTAAGCATTTGTGGAAGAACTGTCAAAGCACCAGTCAAGGGAGTTAATGCACCAAGAGCTCCTTCTGTTTTTTCATGAATAGTATTTGGAATTGAGGCTAAATTACTGACAGAACTAAAGAGCTCGTGAACGATTAAAGCCTGAGCTTGCACTGAATAACTTAAAGCTTCTTCTACATGTGATTTGGCTACTTGGTAACTTTGAGGAGTAGGTTCATGGTTTTGTAGCATACTAGGTGATGATACGGAAGGTTCGTGGCAGTGATAGGGTATTGCTGGTTTTGTATCAATAGCTGGATGACTTAAGCTTTGAAAAGGTGGTTTAGAAGACTCCTCATCTATAGGTTTAGCTTGAGCCATAGCTGTTTGCACAGGATTAAATACTAAACTCGGTTGTGGAGTAGGCTCTGGCTTAATAAGAGAGAATGGTTTTTCAGGTGTGGTATTTATAGAAGAATTTTTTTCCGGATACTCTGCTTGGGAATTATCGAAGTTTGATGTAGGTGTAGTCTCTGGAGTAGTTTCACTACTTGATGTTTGAATAGGCGACCCAGAGTTTTTAGAGGGTGTAGAAGTATTGCTTTGTTTATGTATAGGTGGTTTAGTGGGCTCATTATCGGCTGCTAGAGCCCCTCCTACTGCAGATAAAGCAGTACCAGCAGCTGGCGCAGCTGAACCGCCTGAACAGGTTATTACAATAATAGTAGCTGCCACAGCAACTGCTACAACAGCTCCAATTATAATCGCCTTTTTATGCCTTTGGATATACTTTTTAATCGCAATCGCTGTGCGCTTACATTTACGTGATGAGTGGTTAGGATGAGGTTGATGCTTGTGTGATGAGTGGCTTTTGCAAAGAGAAAATTCTTCTTTATAGGTGC